>NZ_JBHVPH010000018.1:170619-172226 GCF_042887425.1 Kitasatospora sp. NPDC057940 | reverse complement strand
CCCGCCAACCGCTCCGCCACCCGCCGACCGGTCTTACCCGTCCCACCCACCACCAGCACCACACCAGCACCGACCGGAAGATCCACAACACCCTTGGCAACCACAGCAGCCACCCCATTCGGAGAAGAAGTCGACGAAACCAGCGGACCCGGGCGGTTCTGCGAACCCCTCGCGTCCGTCCTCATGTCCACCAGTCAAGTCCACTCCGGGCCGGCGAACCATAGCCTCCACACTCACATCCATGCGCGAGCGTCTACCGTCCCCCGGTGTGCCCCGCCCCGGGTCCTGTCCGGCCGGACAGGACCCGGGGCGGGTCTGCTTCGCCATCCACCAGAACACACCCAACCCGCCACGAACCACCCGCCTTGAGGCGGTCTCCAGTGGATCTCCAGCGCGGGCACACCGCCCCCACACCCCGGCCCGGGCCACCGCAAACGGAAGGGTGCGCGTCGGGTGGGGCGGGAGGCGGACCCGGACGCGCACCCGGGCGGGCCGGGGTGGCCGGCACCGGTGAGCAGTCGGCGGCTCAGGGCAGCAGCAGGCCCGGGACGAGGACCAGGCCGACCAGGCCCGCGACCAGGGTCGGCAGGCCGGTGACGCCCATCCACACCAGGTGGCCGGCGAACCCGCCCGGCGTGTCCGCCGACAGCCGGCCGGGCACCACCAGGACCGTGCGGGGCCGCGTCACGTCCTGCACGTCGGCGGCGCTGCACTCGTGCCGCTGCGCCGTGCCGAGCTGGTCGGTCACCCGGTAGGTGTACCGGAGCGTGCGCCGGGTGCTGCGGGAGTGGCCGTGGACGTCGTGCACCCGGTACTCGCCGAGGTAGGAGCCGGTGAACTCCGCCGGGCGGAGCTCGCCGAGTGCCTGCTGCTGGCGCCAGTAGCGGAGCTGCCAGGGCAGGTTCGCCGCCCAGGCGGCGCTCACCCACCAGGCGGTGAAGCCGGCCCAGACGAACCCGGCCCGCACGGGGTGGCCGAGCAGGGCCAGGACGACGGACTCGGTGAGGCAGCCGGCGAACAGGGCGAGGAGGCCGAGCTGCCAGCCGGCGGGCCGCAGCGGCCTGGGCCGCCGGAACGGTTCGACGCGGATCCGCGTCGGGTCGGCCGGGGCCTCGGCGAGCCGTTTCAGCCGTTGCGCGTTGATGGCGTCGGCGAACGCCTGGGCCTTGGCGTCGGTCGTGCCCAGGCGGAACTCGGAGCGCTCGCCGCGCCCCGGCGGGTCGACCTCGACGCACAGGTCCCAGAGCACGCCACGGCCGGGGACGGCGTGCACCCGGCGGATCCGGCCGTAGGGGATGTGGAAGGCCTCCGGTTCCTCCTGCCACACCAGCTCGGATCCGGTCATCCGCACCGAGCGCCGGCCGAACCAGGTGCGGAGTTCCCTCGGCGGTGCGAGTACTGCCTGCCCGGCCATCGCTGTTCTCGTGCTCCCCCGTGACGTGATCTCGGCCGCGTGATCATATAGCCGCGGCGGCCCCCCGAACGGCCGTGGGGGGCGGCCCCCCGGCCGGCCCCCCCCCCCCCCAAAGGGGCGCGGAGCCAACCCACCCCGCACCCGCCCCACGCACCGAACCCCGACCCCAGCCGCCACCAGCGGGGGGGCGCGG
>NZ_JBHVPH010000018.1:0-170609 GCF_042887425.1 Kitasatospora sp. NPDC057940 | reverse complement strand
TTTTTTTTTTTATAACTCCCCGCGGTTTTGGTGTTCGCGCCGGGTTCATATTCCGCCGGGGGCGCCCCCCCCCCCGGCGGGGGGGGCCGCCCCGCGGCCGCCCCCCACGACGCGGAGCGGTGCAGGTCAGCCGACCATCGCCGCCAGGACGGTACGCCAGTCCTCGCCCGGCTCGGGGCTCAGCGGGGCGGCGAGGGTCTCCGCGCGGTAGTGCCAGGGGCGGCGGAGTTCGGGATCGGCGTCGGGGCGCAGGTCCAGCGGGCTGCCGGAGTCGAGCAGGCGTACGAGCTCGCCGGTGAAGTCCGCCCAGGAGACGTGCCCGTTGACGGCGTTGACGATCCGGCCGGCCGCCGGGTTGCCGTCCGCGACGCAGGCGGCGAGCGCGCGGGCCAGCGCGGCGGAGTGCACCCAGGCGGCGCCGTACCAGGTGGAGCGGTCGCCGGGGGCGGGGGCGGGCAGGGCGATCGGGCGGCCGGCCAGGGCGGCCTGGTAGAGGTCGCCGGTGGAGCCCCAGCGGAGCTGGTCGCGCAGGCGCTGGTGCGGGCCCCAGACGATCGGGGCGCGGACCACGGTGGCCGGGCCCCGGCCGGTGGCGGCCGCCTCGAACAGGATGCGCTCGCAGTCCAGCTTGGCCTGTCCGTAGGGGCTGACCGGGTCGCCGGTCGGGCCGCCCTCGGGGATGTCGGTGCCGGACGGGCGGCCGTAGGCGTCGATGCTGCTGACGAAGACGAACGGGCCGCCGCGCCAGCCCTCGACCAGGGCGCGCATCGCGGCGAGGTCGACGGCGTGCTCGGTGAAGGTGCAGGCGGCGTGGATGACGGCGTCGACGCCCTCGACCGCGCGGCGCAGGCTGTCGAGGTCGGCGAGGTCGCCCTCGGCCAGCTCGGCGCCGTGCAGGGCGGGCAGGTGGGCGGACTCCGGCCGGACCAGGGCCCGGACCGGGCGGCCCTGGGCCATCAGTTCCTGGAGGACGGCCGCGCCGACACCGCCGGTGGCGCCGGTGAGCAGCACGGTGCCCGCGCGGGTGCGGCTGCCCGGGCGGGAGCCGGTGCGGGCGGGGGCGGCGCGGCGCTCGTCCTCGCGGGTGGCGAGCAGGGCGGCGAGGGCGCGCGGGGTGCGCTGTTCCAGCACGTCCAGGCCGGTGAGCGGCAGGCCGGTGCGGGTGCGCAGGCGTTCGGCGAGCTGGACGGCGACCAGGGAGTGGCCGCCGAGGGCGAAGAAGTCGCCGTCGGCGGGCGGGGTGGTGCCGAGCAGTTCGCCGAAGGCCGTCCGGACGGTGTCGAGCGGGCCGGAGCGCTCGGGGGCGGTCGGGGCCGCGCCGGGCAGCCGGCCGCGGTCCGGGGTTCCGTCGGCCTGCCGGGGCAGCCGGTCCAGCAGGGTGACGGCGGCCGGCAGGTCGCCGGGGGCGAGGTGGCGGCGCAGGGTGGCGCGCAGTTCGACGCCGGTCGGGGCGACCGGGCCGCGCACCACGGCGTAGGCGAGCGGCGGGCCGTCGGCGGTCTCGACGACGGCCGCCTCGACCACCCGGGGGTCGGCCGACAGCGCGGCGAGCGCCGGGTGCTGGGCGGTGGCCAGGCGGGTGCCGGGGAGCGCGGAGAGGGGCTGGTCGGGGTCGGTGGCGACGGCGGCGAGCAGGTCCGCGAAGGCGGTGAGCAGGTGCTCGGCGGTGGTCTCGTCGAGGGCGTCCCGGTCGTGCTGGACCAGGCAGCGGGGCTGCGGGCCGTCCTCGACCAGCAGGGCGAGGCCGAACTTGGCCAGGCCCAGGTCGAGTTCGACGTCCTCGGCGGTGAGGCCGGGCAGCGTGAGCGGCTCGGCGGGGTGGACGAGGTCGCAGCTGACGGAGAGCAGCGGGGTGCCGTCGGCGCCGCGGGCCGCCGCGCCGAGCCGCTCGACGATCAGGTCGAACGGGATCTCGTGGTGCTGCTGCGCGTCCAGCAGCGCGGTCCGGGTCCGTCCGAGCACCTCGGTGAAGGTGGGATCGCCGGCCAGGTCGGTGCGCACCGCGAGGGTGTTGACGCCGAGGCCGACGGTGCGGCGCAGTTCGGGCCGCAAGCGCTGGCCGCTGGCGCAGCCGAGGGTGAGGTCGGCCTGGTCGGCGGCGGTGCGCAGGGTGGCGAAGGCGGCGGCCAGGACGACGGCGAACAGGGTGGCGCCGTGCCGGGCGCCGAGCCGGCGCAGGCCCTCCACGGTGGCGGGGGCGAGCGGGGCGGTGTGCAGGGTGGCCCGGCGCTCGCGCGCCCCGGGCGGGGTGGGCCGCAGCAGCGGCAGCGGGCGGGCGCCGGCCAGGTGTCGGGCGCGGGCGTCGGCGGCGCTGGTGAGTTCGGCGTCGCGGGTGCGCTCCTCGCGGGCGTACTCGGCGTACGACGGTCCGGGCGGCGGGAGTTGGGGCGCCACGCCGTCGCGGGCGGCGGCGTAGAGGGCGGCCAGGTCGGCGGCGAGGACGGGCAGCGAGCCGCCGTCGACGGCGATGTGGTGGATGTTCAGGAGCAGGGTGTGGTCCTGCGGGCCGTGCTTCAGCAGCAGGGCGCGCAGGACCGGGCCGGTGGCGAGGTCGAAGGGGCGGGCGGCCTCGGCGGCGAGCAGGGCGGGGGCGTTGTTCCCGGCGCCGTTCTCCCAGGTGGCGTCCACCGTGCGCAGCGGCACCGGGGTGACCGGGTCGGTCTGCTGGTGGGGCTGGTCGCCCTCGCGGCCGTAGCGGGTGCGCAGGACGGCGTGGCGCTCGGTGAGGCCGGTGAGGGCGGTGGCGAGGGCGGCGGGGTCGAGCGGTCCGCGCAGGCGGGTGGCGAGCGGGACGTTGTAGAGGGCGCCGCCCTGGCCGAGGTGGTCCATCAGCCACATCCGCTGCTGGGCGTGCGAGAGCGGGGCGGGGCCGGCCGGACCGTCGCCCTGGCCGGTCGGCGCGCTCTGCCCGGCCGCGGGGCGCCCGCCCGCGGCGGGGCGGTTGCGGCGGGCGCGGCGCAGCAGGTCGGCCTGGTCGGCGGTCTGGTCGACGGCCGGGTGCTCGGCGGTCATCGGGTGGCTCCTTGCGGGGTGTCGTCGTGCGCGGCGCGCAGGGCTCGTTCGAGCAGGTCGGCCTGGCCGGCGACGGTGGGGTGGCCGAGGAAGTCGGCGAGCGAGAGCTCGACGCCGAGGTCCTCGCGGAGGTCGTCGACGACCCACATGGCGAGCAGCGAGTGGCCGCCCTCGGCGAGGAAGTCGGCGGCCGGGTCGGTGATCGGGCGTTCCAGGGCGCGGGTCCAGGCGGTGGCGACGGCCTGCTGGATCGGGGTGAGGGCGGCGGCGGTGCCGGGTCCGTCGGCGGTCGTCTCGTCGGCGGCGGCGAGGGCGCGGCGGTCGATCTTGCCGGTGCTGGTCAGCGGCAGGGCGGCGAGCACGGTCCAGGTGGTGGGGACCAGGTGGGCAGGCAGCCGGTCGGCGAGCCGCGCGCGGAGGGTCTCGACGGCCGGTCGGCTGCCGTCGGCGAGGACCAGGCAGGCGGTGAGCGCGGCGTCGGTGTGGCCGGGCCGGCGGACCACGACGGCCGCCTCGGCGACCTCGGGGAACTGCAGCAGCGCGTGCTCGACCTCGCCGGGTTCGATCCGGAAGCCGCGGACCTTCACCTGGTCGTCGGTGCGGCCGTGGAACTCCAGTGCGCCGTCGGGGCGTTGGCGGACGAGGTCGCCGCTGCGGTAGGCGCGGCCGGTGCCGGGCAGGTCGCGGAAGCGCTCGGCGGTCAGCTCCGGCCGGTCCAGGTAGCCCTGGGCGAGCCGGCCGCCGGCGATCCACAGTTCGCCGACAGTGCCGGGCGGCACCGGTGCGAGCTCCTGGTCGAGGACGAGGGTGCGGGCGCCACCGAAGGGCCGGCCGATCGGGACGGGGCCGGCGGTGCAGTCGGCCGGGGTGATCCGGTGCAGGGTGGTGAAGGTGGTGGCCTCGGTCGGCCCGTAGACGTTGAAGAGTTCGAGCCAGGGGAAGGCGCGCAGCACCGCCCCCGCGTACTCGGGCGACAGGGCTTCGCCGCCGACGGCCAGGGTGCGCAGCACGCCGAAGATCCGGGACTGCCGGGCGGCCAGGTGGTGGAACAGGGCGGTGGTGATGAACACGGTGGTGACGCCGAACCGCTCGATGTCGCGGACGAGTTCCTCGGCGGTGGGCCGGTCGGACGGCGAGACGGCGACGGCGGCGCCGCGCGCCAGCGGGGCCCACAGTTCGAAGGTGGAGGCGTCGAAGCTGATCGTGGAGTGGAACAGGACCCGGTCGCGGGGGCCGAGGGTGAACGCGTCCTGGGCGGTGACCAGGTCGGCGACGGCGCTGTGCGGGACGATGACGCCCTTGGGCCGGCCGGTGGAGCCCGAGGTGTAGAAGAGCAGGGCGGGCGCGGCCGGGTCGGCGGCGTCGGGGGCGGCCGCACCGGTGGCGTCGGGGCCGTGCCCGGCCGGGGCGGCGGGCTCGGCCAGGACGAGGGTCGAGGTCAGCGCGAGGGTCTGCTCCTCGGCGAGTCCGGCCTCGGCGAGCAGCGTCTTGTCGCCGAGGACGAGCCGGACTCCGGCGTCCCCGGTCATCTCGGCGATGCGCTGGCGCGGGTAGGCCGGGTCGAGCGGGACGACGTGGGCGCCGGTCCGCCAGATCGCGAGCTGGGCGACGACCAGGCGGGTGGAACGGGCGCAGAGCAGGCCGACCGCGCTGCCGGGGCCGATCCCCCGGGCGGTCAGGGTCGCGGCCAGCCGGCCTGCGGAGTCGAGGAGTTGACGGTAGGTCAGAACGGTGGAGCCGTCGGTCACGGCGAGGGCGTCGGGGCGCTCCTGGGCGTGCCGGGCGATCAGGTCCGGGAGGGTCGCGGTGGGCATGGTGGGTCCCTTCCGGGCGCCCCGGCCGCGAACGGCCGGGGCGCCCTGCGCAGGTCGTACGGGCGGGCGGGCGGTCAGACGGCGGCGGCGGCGGTCGGCTGCCGCTCCGCCACCAGCCGGGCGACGGCCCGCAGGTCGGGCTGGCGCAGCACCAGGGGCGCGCGCAGCCGCACCCCGCACTCCTCCTCCAGGGCCTCCAGCAGCCGTGCGGCGGCGAGCGAGTTGCCGCCCGAGGCGAGGAAGTTGTCGCCGGGCCCGAGGTCCGCGCGGCCGAGCAGGTCGCGGCACAGGCGCAGCACGGTGCGCTCGGTGGGCGTGGCGCCCTCCTCCGCCGCGACCGGCTCGTCCGCCGTCGGGGCGAGCAGCAGGGCGGCACGGTCGACCTTGCCGTTGGCGTCCAGCGGGAAGGTGTCGACCAGGCGGACGGCCGAGGGGACGGCCTGCTCGGGCAGCCACGGCCGGACGGCGGCCAGCAGCTCGTCGGCGTCGGCCGCCGAGGACCCCTCGGCGGTCTGGACGAAGGCGAGCAGCCGGACGCCGCCGGTGGGCGCCGGGGCGGGGGCCACCACGGCCCGGCGCACCCGCGGGTCGCGCTCGAACGCGGCCTCGACCTCGGCGGGTTCGACCCGGACGCCGCTGACCTTGACCTGGTCGTCGAGCCGGCCGTGGAACTCCAGCACGCCGTCGGCGCGCATCACCACCCGGTCGCCGCTGCGGTAGACCCGGTCGATGCCGTCCACGCCGGGCGGCACGCCGACGAAGCGGCGGGCGGTCAGCTCGGGGTCGAGGTAGCCGGCGGCCAGGCCCCGGCCGCCGATGCGCAGTTCGCCGGCCTGGCCGCGCGGCACCGGCCGGCCCTCCTCGTCGGTGACCAGGACGACCGCGCCCGGGACGGGCAGCCCGATCGGCGGTGCGCCGGCGCCGTGGTCGAGGCCGGGCGCCATGGTGTGCACGGTGGTGGTGACGGTGGCCTCGGCGGGGCCGTAGGCGTTGTGGACGGCCGCGGTGACGTCCGGGCCGGGGGCGCGGCGCAGCCGGTCGCCGCCGATGGTGAGGTGGCGCAGTGCCAGCCCGTCCGGCCACGCGCGCGCCAGGATCGGTTCGGCGAGCGGGGTGGGCAGGATGCTGACGGTGACGCCGGCCTCGCGCCACCAGTCGGTGAGCGCGCCCGGGTCCCAGCGGACGGCCTCGGGGGCGAGGGTGAGCGCGGCGCCGGAGGTGAGGGTGGCCCACAGTTCCAGGACGTGCGGGTCGAAGGACACGCCGATCAGCAGGCTGTGCCGCTCGCCGGGGCCGAGGCCGGTCAGCTCGCGGTACCAGTGCAGCAGCGCGCCGAGGGCGGGTTCGCCGACGGCGACGGCCTTGGGGGTGCCGGTCGAGCCGGAGGTGAGCACCGCGTAGTGGGTGCCGGCGGGCACGTGGACCTGCTCGCCGGGGACGAACGCGGCGACCACGTCGCCGGTCGATTCCAGGTCGAGCGCCAACTGCTCGCCGCCCTGGGGAAGTCGGGCCGGGTCGCCGACCAGGCAGGCGGGCCGCAGCTGCTCGGCGACGGCCTGGAGCCGGCGCTCGCCGGGGCGCGGGCCGAGCGGCAGGTGGACGGCGCCGAGCTTGGCGGTGGCGAGGGTGACGGCGGCCAGGGCGGCGGAGTGGCCGAGGCAGACGCCGACCAGGTCGCCGGGGCGGATCCGGTCGCGCAGCGCCGCGGCCACCGTGTCGGCGAGGCGGTCGAGTTCGGCGTAGCTGTAGGTGCGGGCGCCGTCGATCAGGGCGGGCGCGTCCGGGGTCCGGTGCACCCAGGTGGCGAACAGGTCGAGGACCGCGCCGTCCTGGTGCGGGCGGCCGTATTCGATGCTCAGGGTTTCCATCATCGTCTCCAGGTGGTTCAGGCCGTTGACAGGCCGTTGACGGACTGTCAGTTCAGGCCCATGGAGCGGGCGATGATCACCTTCTGGACCTCGGAGGTCCCCTCGATGATCGTGGTCATCCGCACGTAGCGGTACAGGAACTCCAGCGGGTGGCCGCGCACCCAGCCGGTGGCGCCGTGCACCTGGAGCGAGCGGTCCACCGCGCGCACGGCGGTCTCGGAGGCGGTGAGCTTGGCGAGCGCCGCGTTCTCCGGCGCCTCGGTGCCGTCGTCGACCAGCCGGGCGCAGGCGAGGGTGAGCAGCTTGGAGCACTCCACCTCGGCCCGGGTGGCCACCAGGTGTTCCTGGACGTGCTGGTACTCGCCGATCACCTTGCCGAAGGCGCGCCGCTCGCGGGCGTACTCGACGCCCATGCGCAGCGCGTACTCGGCGATGCCGTTGCACATCGCGGCGACGACCAGGCGGCCCCGGGAGAGGCTGTCCATGGCGAGGGCGGTGGCCGCGCCGACGCCCTCCTCGCCGCCGATCACGGCGTCGGTGGAGACGGTGACCTGGTCGAGCAGCAGCTCGAACAGCGGCTCGCCGGACATGCCCTCGTAGCGCTGACCGATCCGCAGACCGGGCTGGTCGATCGGGAGGACGAAGGCGGTGGCGCCGGCGGTGGGCCCGGCGCCCTCACCCAGGTCGGTGGCGGTGACGACGAGCACCAGGCCGGCCCGGTCGGCGTTGCTGACGAAGGTCTTGCGGCCGTTCAGCACCCAGCCGTCGGCGGTGCGCACGGCGGTGGTGGTGAGGCGGAACGCGTCGGAGCCGGCGTGCGGCTCGGTGAGGGCGAGGCAGCGGGTCTGCTCGCCGCGCACCAGCGGCACGAGGTGCTGCTCGATCTGCTCGGGGGTGCCGTGCCGCAGCAGCGGGCTGGGGCCGTCGGAGCCGGCCAGGGCGTACGGCGCGAGCGGGCAGCCGCTGCGCCCGGCCGCGTGGTGCAGCAGGACGACGGCGGTGAACGGCATGTCGGCGCCGCCGAGTTCCTCGGGGTAGTCGCCGGCGTAGAAGCCGAGCGCGGCGGAGCGCTTGCGGACGTAGGCGCGCAGTTCGGCGGGCACCTCGTCGGCGGTCTCGGGCAGTTCGGCGGCCAGCGGGACGAGCTCGCGGCGGACGAAGCTCTCGAACGCGTCGACGAGTTCGCGGTGGCCGTCTTCGAGGACGGCGGAGGGGGCGGTCATGCGCGGTCTGCCTTTCCGGGGTGCTGGCCGGTGAGGGCGCTGGCCTGGTCGGCCAGGACGGCGTGGCGGAACAGGGTGCGCAGCGGCGGGCGGCTGCCGAGGTGCGGCTCCAGCCAGGCGGCGAGCTGGGCGGCGAGCAGCGAGTGGCCGCCGACCTCGAAGAAGTGGGAGTCTGCGGTGAAGCGGTCGTGGCCGAGCACCTCGCGCCAGGCGGCGGCGATCAGTTCCTGGCCGGGGTCGGCGAAGGCGCTCTCGGCGGCCGGGGCTGCCTCCTGGGCGGGGGCCTCGTCGGCGAGCCGGGCGAGGGCGGCGCGGTCGGGCTTGCCGCCGGGCAGGGTGGGCATCGTCTCGACGGCCGTCCAGATGGCGGGGACGAGCCCGCCGGGCAGCCGCTGGGCGAGCGCCGCGTGCAGGGCGGCCTGGTCGGGGCGGTCGGCGCCCTCCAGGAAGCCGATCAGGCGCGGGCCGGCCTGCGGGTCGGTGTGCAGCACCACCGCGCAGGAGCGGCCGCCGAGTTCGGCGGAGGCCGCGGCCTCGATCTCCTCCAGTTCGATCCGGTGGCCGCGGAGCTTGACCTGGTTGTCGGCGCGGCCGAGGAAGCTCAGCCGGCCGCGCAGGTCGCGGTAGCCGCGGTCGCCGGTGCGGTAGACGCGCTCGCCGCCGAGGGCGGGCACGGTGACGAAGCGGGCCGCGGTCGGCTCCGGCAGGCCGAGGTAGCCGTCGGCCAACAGGGCTCCGCTGACGGCGAGTTCGCCGACGCAGCCGGCCGGGAGCGGGCGCAGCGCCTCGTCCAGGACGTGCACGCGCACGCCGTCGAGTTCGGCGCCGAGCGGGATCTCGCCGTCCTCGGCCACGTCGGCGGCGGTGACCTCGTACACGGTGGAGGTGACGGTGGCCTCGGTGACGCCGTAGGCGTTCAGCACGGTGGTGGCCTCGGTCAGGCCGGCCAGCGCGCGGGCGGGCAGGCGCTCGCCGCCGAGGACGAGCAGCCGGGGCGCCCAGCGGCCGTCGCGCAGCGCCTCGCGCAGGTCCTCGCGGACGGCGAGCAGGTAGCTGGTCGGCAGGTTGGCGACGGTGACGCCGCGGGCGGCGAGCACGGCGACGAGCTCGGGCCCGGTGGGCACCTCGCGCTGCGGCACGACCAGGGCGGCGCCGGCGGCGAGCGCGGGCAGCACCTCCTCCAGCGCCACGTCGAAGGACGGGCGGGCGAACAGCAGCACCCGGTCGGCGGGGGTCAGTTCGTAGCGGGCGGCGATCGCGGCGACGTACCCGGCGAGCGCGTCGCGGCCGACCAGGACGGGCTTGGGCACGCCGGTGGAGCCGGAGGTGTGGATCAGGTAGGCGGCGCCGTCCAGCACGGCGGCGGGCTCGGCCTTGGGGAAGGCCGGGCCGTCCAGCAGCGCGGGGGTGACGCCTTCGGCGGGCAGGGCGAGCGCGCTCTGCCGGGTGGCCAGCACCAGGGCCGGGGCCAGCCGGTCCAGCAGCAGGCCGAGCCGGGCGGCCGGGTCCTCGGCGGACAGCGGCGCGTACACGGCGCCGTAGCGCAGGCAGGCGAGCAGGGCGACGACGCTGTCCACGCCGCGCGGCAGCACGGCGGCGACCGGCTGGCCGGGGGTGACGCCGGCGGCGCGCAGGCGTTCGGCCAGCTGGGTGACGCGGCGGTCGAGCTCGCCGTAGCTGAGGCGCTCGGTGCCGGCGATCATCGCGATGGCCGTGGGGTCGTGGGCGGCGGCCGGGTCGAGACCGGCCCGGGCGACGGCGGTGGCGGGTTCGGCGGCCGGGGCCGGGTCGAGCGCGGCGAGCGTGGCCTCGGGCCGGTCGAGGTAGCAGCGCAGCAGCTGGAGCAGGCGGTCGGCCAGCAGGGTGGCCTCGGCCTCGCCGAAGAGGTCGGCGTCGTAGTCCCAGACGAGGGTCATCCCGGCGCCGCCGTGCTTCTCGCCGACGACGCGGCGGTCGTCGGGCAGCAGCACCAGGTCGAGGTCGAAGCGGGTGGTGCCGGTGTTGAAGCCCTCGTACAGCGAGACTTCGAGACCGGGCGCCTGGACGTCCGGCAGCGCGGCGTCGTGCGCGCTGAACATCACGTTGAACAGCGGGTTGTCGGCGCCACCGGTGTGCAGGCCGAGCCGGCGGGTGAGCTCCTGGACCGGCAGGTCCTGGTACGGCAGCGCGCGCAGCAGGACGTCGGTCACCTCGTCGACGGCCTCGGTGCCGGGGGCGGCCGGGTCCAGCCGCAGGTGCAGCGGCACGGTGTTCACGAACATGCCGACGGTGCCCTCGAAGCCCTCCGGGCGGTTGCCGACGGCGGTGCCGACGACGAGTTCGCGGTGCCCGGAGTGCCGGCGCAGCAGTTCGGCGAAGAGCGTGAGCAGGGTGCTGAACGGGGTGTGCCCGTCCGCCTTGCTGCGGGTGCGCAGCCGCTCGGCGAGGTCGGCGCCGATCGCCTGGCGCATCTGGCCGCCGCGGTGGCGGCGCACCGCGCCGGGGTTGGCCAGCCCGGGCAGGGTGACCTCGCGCGGGGCGTCGGCCAGCTCCCGCAGCCAGAAGGCGAGCGCGCGCTCGCGGGCGTCCGGGTCGACGGCCGTGCGGGCGTGCTGCTCGTACGAGGGCGCCTCGGGCAGCTGGTAGGGCTCGCCGAGGACGTGGGCGCGGTAGACGGTGAACAGGTCGCGCAGCAGGATCGCGAAGGAGTGGCCGTCGTGGACGAGGTGGTGCTCGACGTGGATCAGCCGGTGGTGGTCCGTGCCGAGGCGCACCAGGTGCCAGCGCAGCACCGGCGCCTTCTCGGTGTCCACCGGCTCCGCGGCCTCGGCGGCCAGCAGCTCGCGGAAGGCGGCGTCCGGGTCGGCCTCGGCGGCGAAGTCGCTGCGGCGCAGCGTCGGTTCGCAGTGCTCGGCGACCCGCTGGCCGGGCAGGCCCTCCGGGCGGGCGACCAGTTCCAGGCGCAGGCCCGGGTGGTGGGCGAGGACGGCGGCCAGTCCGGCGTGCAGCGCGTCCTCGTCGAGGGTGCCCCAGAGGTCGAGCACGGCGGTGAAGTTGTACGCACGACTGCCGGGCAGCATCTGCTCGTGCAGCCAGACGATCTCCTGCGAGGAGGAGAGCGCAAACATCGGTGACTCCCTTGTGTGGTGGGCGTGTTGGCCCTGTGGCGGCGGGGCGGGCGTGGATGGCCCGGCCCTGGTTCCGGGCACGCCGGGGTGGTGGCGCGGCCCGGCGGTCGGTATGGGGGCTCGGTGGCGGCTTCGGTCCGGGGCGGATCAGGCGTCCGGAGCGGGCGTCCTGATGCGGACGTCCGGTGCAGGTCCGGTACGGCTTCGGGTCGGGTCCGGGGCGGCTTCGGGGCGGCTTCGGGTCGGGTAAGGATCAGGCGTCCGGAGCGAGCGTCCGGAGCGGGCGTGCGGATCAGGCGTCCGACGCGGGGTCAGGCCGGGGGCGGGGTCGGGCCGGGGCGGGTCAGGCCGCCCGCAGGTGACGGCGCAGCGTGGCGAGCAGGTCGTCGAAGGCGGCGGTCGCGGCGTCCTCGGGGAAGCGTTCGCGGTCCCAGGCGAGGCGCACCAGCAGGTCGTCGCCGTGCGAGGCGGCGACCGCGAACGGCGCGGCGAGCGGCCGCCCGGCCAGGTGGGTCTCCCGGCCGGGCACGCCGCCGAACACCAGCGGCGGGCGGCGGTGCAGGTCCTCCAGGGTGAGCATGCCGTCCAGGGCGCCCGTCCACGGGGCGCCGGCGGTGCGGGCGGCCCGGACCACCTCATCGAACGGGGTGTCGGCGTGGTCGAGGTCGTCCCACCAGGCGTCGGCGAGGTCCTCCAGGGCGGCGGACCCGCCGGGCACGGCGGGGTGCACCAGGGTGTTGAGGAAGCAGCCGAGCGCGGCGGGCGCGCCGGGCGGGCGGCCGCCCCACGGGTAGCCGAGGGCGAGCTGCCCGTCGGTCCGGTGCAGCCGGTGGGCGGCGGCCGCGGTGGCGTCCAGCAGCGCGGGGAAGATGGCGGTGCGGGCGGCCCCCTCGGCGGCGGGCAGCCGGTGGCTGAGCATGCCGGTGGAGCCGGCCGCTCCCCCGCCCGTCCCGGTGACGCCGCCGAGCCGGCGGCCCCAGTGGGCCTGGGCGGCGGGGCCGCCGGCGGCGTCCTCGGCGGCCAGTTGCCGTTCGACGGCCTCCCGGTAGGCCGCCAGGGCGTCCTGGTCGGGGGCGGCGACGGCCTCCTGGGGGTGGTCGTCCCGGGCGTAGGCGTCGGTGAGGTCGGCGGTCAGGATGCCGAGCGACTGCTCGTCGCAGGCGGCGTGGTCCACCGCGAGGGCGAACAGTTCCTCCTCGGCGTCCGGCTCCCGGGCCACCAGCAGGCGCAGCGCGGGCCCGTCGGCGGGCCAGTCCAGCAGGGCCTCGCGCAGGGCGGAGCGGGCGGTGCCGCCGGGCGGGACGGCGATCCGGGCGGCCTCGGCCGAGGGGGCGCCGACCCGCAGGACGGGCGTGCCGCGCACCGTCCCGAAGCCGCCGCACAGCGCCGGGTGCCGAGCCGCGGTGGCGGTGGCGGCGCGGGCCAGCCGGGGCAGGTCGAGGGTGCCGCCCGGGTAGGCGTGGAACAGCGGGACGACGTCGGGCCGGCCCTGCGGCGCGAGCCTGCGGGTGATCAGGAAGCGCCGCTGGGCGCCGGTGAGCGGGAGCAGGTCCATCGGGGAGTCGGCGGCGGCGGAACGGTACCGGGCGAGGTAGGCGGCGGTGATGCTGGCGTGCACGGAACGGTCTCCGGTTTCCGGTTTCGGTTCGGTTCGGACGTCAGGCGGCGGGGCTCGTCGGGCGGCCGGGTGCGTCAGGCGGCGGGGCTCGCGACGGGCTCCTCCCCGGCCGTGGCGGCGGTGTCCGCCGGGAGGTCCCGCAGCCGGCGCAGCGGCGACAGCAGCAGCGGCACCGGGACGAGCAGGAAGCCCGCCGCGCACAGCCACAGCGCGGCGCGCGGTCCGGCCGCGTCGGCGACGGTGCCGCCGATGAGCGCGCCGATCGGCAGCGTGCCCCAGACCAGGAAGCGCATGGTGGCGTTCATCCGGCCGAGCAGCTCCGGCGGGCACAGGCTCTGCCGGAAGCTCACCTGGGCGACGTTGTAGGCCACCGCGCCGAACAGCACCACCGCCGAGGCGATCCCGAACAGCACCACGCCCGCGCCCCGGCCGGACAGCGGCCACAGCACCGCGAACGGCGCCGTCACCACGGTGGCGAGCCAGATCAGCCGGGCCTGGCCGAGCCACGCCGCCAGCCGCCCCGCGCACAGCGCCCCGGCCAGGCCGCCGACGGCGGAGGCCGACAGCAGCAGGCCGATGGCGCCCGGCGCGAGGTCGAGCACCCGCACCCAGAACACCGTCTGCACGGCCGCCAGCACGGCGGCGAACAGGTTGGACACGGCGGTCGCGGCGGCGATCGCGCGCAGCAGCGGGTGCTTGAGCACGAAGCGCACGCCCTCGGCGACCTCGGCGCGCAGCGACCGTCCGGGCGCCGGCTCCGGTCGGGGCTCCTCGACCCGGATCCGGGCGAGCAGCAGGGCGGAGGCCAGGTAGCCGACGGCGTCGGCCACGATGGCGAGCGACGCGCCGAGCAGTTGGACCAGGCCGCCGCCGAGCCCGGGCCCGACGATCTGCGCCGAGGAGCGGACCGTCTCGATCGCGCCGTTGCCCCCGACCAGTTGCTCGCGCGGCAGGACGGACGGCAGGAAGGACTGGTGGGCGACGTCGAAGAAGACCGTCGCCACCCCGGTGACCAGCGCCACCAGGTAGAGCTGGGCCATGGTCAGCACGCCGAGCGCGGCGGCCGGCGGGATCGACCCGACGGCGAGGCAGCGCACCACGTCGGCGCGGATCAGCACCGGGAGCTTGCGCATCCGGTCCAGCCAGGCTCCGGCCGGCAGGCCGACCAGCAGGAACGCGGCGGTCTCGGCGGCGGTCAGCAGGCCGACCTCGAAGGGTGTGGCATCGAGCACCACCACCGCCACCAACGGGAGTGCGACCAGGGTCACCTGGCTGCCCGTCTGGGCCGTCGCGGCTCCGGTGAGCAGGAGTCGGAAGTCGCGGTGGCCGAGCAGGCGGTCGCGGCGGGGGCTTGGCGTCTCGTTCATCAGTGCGACTTTCGGTCACCACTTCGCTACTGGGCAAGCATCGCGTCCGTTTCAGGACGAACCACGGGTCAGCCTGATCACGCCACTCCCGCGACCCGCCCATACGGCCCCCATACGACCGGGCGCGCTCCCGCCGGGACGTCCGCGCAGGCCGCCGACCTGGGGCGGACCACCCGCGCGGCCACCCGGCGCACCGCGGGCCCCGCACGTCCAATTCGCCGTCCGCTATGCGGGCATTCGCATTCCGGCCACCGGACGCCATCACTCAACTTGGCTGGATCATGCGAAACACTGACTGCCCGTCACCTGATCGTGATATCAGCCGCGCCGCGGGAGGCCGTGAGAAGAAGCACCCGTACCGCCGAACCGGCCGGACCGGGCCCCGCCGCTCAGTCCGCCTCCCGACAGGTCACCGCCAGCACCGCCATGTCGTCGTCCCGCGGCCCGCCCGTCCACCGCTCCACGTCCGCCACCAGCGCGTCGACGGCCTCCTGGGGACCGTCGAACGGGCCGAGCGGGCCGAGGGCGGGCAGCGGATCGTAGAACTCCCCGGCCGCGTCCCGGGCCTCCGTCACCCCGTCGGTCACCAGCAGCAGCGTGCACCCCGGCGGGAACGGCCGGGTCTCCGGCACCGGCCGGGCCACACCCAGCGAGCCCATCCCGAGCGGCAGCCCCGGGTCGGCGGCGTCCAGCCGGCGCACCGCCTCCGGGCCGCCCAGCAGGTACGGCCCCGGGTGCCCGCAGTCGAGCGTGCGCATGACGTCCTCACCCGGCGGGAACTCGACCAGCAGCGCCGTGATGAACCCCTCCAGCCGTACTTCCTCGGCCAGCAGCGTGCTCTCCCGGGTGAGCGCCCGCTCCAGCCCGTCGGCCAGCGCCGCGAGGTCCGGCGCCCGGTGGGCGTCCTCCCGGAACGCGCCGAGCAGCACCGACACCGCGCTGACCGCCTGCAGCCCCTTGCCCCGCACGTCCGCGATCAGCACTCGTACGCCGTACGGGGTCTCCTGCAGCGCGTACGCGTCGCCGCCGATCAGCGCCTCGGTCTGCGCCGCCCGGTAGCAGGCGGCGACCGACAGCCGGCCCACCCGCGCGGGCGGCTCGGGCAGCACCGCCCGCTGGGCGGCCTCGGCCACCGACCGCACCTGCGCCAGCTGCTCCCCGTGCCGGGCGACGACGCGGTTGACCCAGACGCCGAGCAGCGCGGCGAAGGCCGTGTTCACCAGCTCCAGGTAGCCGTCCTGGGTGCCGATCGAACCGTCCCGCACGGCCAGCACGAGGATGCCGGTCACATTGGCGACGCCCACCGCGAGGGTGTCCCGCAGGGTCAGCAGGGCGCCGGTCAGGACGGCGGCGGCCGCGAGGAGCGGGTCGCCCCAGTAGTCGGCGGGGTCCAGGGAGTTCCAGACGAGCCCGCCGACGATCAGCAACCACGGCGCGAACCGCACGTACGGCGGCCACTGCTCGGACCTCGGGGCCATCGGAGACCTTGCTTCCCGTCTCACCGCCTATCCGGAATGGGCGATTCCGATCCTAGCCACCCCTGCGCGGCCCGCGCGCGCCCGACTGCGCCGCGGGGAGCGAACCGCGCGGTGGCGCCCCTCGGCCACCGGGGCCGGGGCGGGCCGAAGGCCGTGGGTCGGCCTGGTGTTCTGCTCCGGTACCTGCACGGTGCCCTCGCCGACGGCCGGGTAGCCGGGAGCGGACGCGCCCGCTACCCGTCCAGGGCGAACCGCCCCGCGCCCGGGCCGGTGAGGAGGCCGGGCGGCAGCCGGCGCCCGTAGGTGAGCAGCAGGAGGTGTTCGGCCCGGCCCTCCACCACGGCCGGGCCCTCGCCGTACGCCCAGGCGGTGTCGGTGGCCCGCAGGTGGACGCCGTCGAGCCGGGCGCCGAAGAAGCGCAGGCTGCGGCGGGAGACGGTGGCGAGCAGGGCGGTGACCCGAGGCAGCGGGAGGCGCGAGGGCAGGCCGAGCGCGGTGGTGATGTCGAGGCCGTGGACGACGTCGTGGGCGAGGGCGGCGATCCGGCCGCCGACCGGAGGGCGCCAGGGGTGTTCGGCGTGGTCGGCGAGGGCGGCGACGAGTTGGCGGTCGGTGAGGGCGGCGGCGTCGCGGCGGGCCACCCGGTCGGTCATCCGGTGGAGGGAGCCGCCGGCCCGCACGAGGTCCGCGAGGTTGCGGGCGGTGGAGTGGCGGAAGCCGGTGCTCATGTGGGCGGCGACCTCGCGAACGCGCCAACCCGCGCACAGCGAAGGGGAGTTCCACTGGTCCCGGGAGAAGGTGGTGAACACCTCGGCGAGTTCCCGGCGTTCGGCCGCGATCTGCTCGCGGACCCGGTCGACGGCCTGGTCGTGCTGCACGGTTCCCATGCCTCCAGCCTGCGGCCGGGGCCCTCCGTACGTCCAAGACCGGGGAGTTCTTCCACCTATCATCAGAAGTTATGGAACTCCGGCAGCTCCAGTACTTCGTCACCGTGGCCCAGCAGGGCAGCTTCACCCGCGCCGCCGAGCTGCTGCACCTCACCCAGCCCGGGGTGAGCGCCCAGATCCGGCAGCTGGAGAAGGAGTTGGGCCACCGGCTGCTGGACCGCGGCGGGCGCGGCGTCCGGCTCACCCCGGTCGGCGAGGCGGTGCTCCCGCACGCGCGGGCGGCGCTCGCCTCCGCCGCGGCGGCGCGGCAGACGGCGCAGGACTTCGGCGGACTGCGGCGCGGGCACGTCCGGCTCGGGCTGGTCTCCGGTGCGGCGCTGGGTCCCGTCCCGCCGGCCGGGGCGGACGGCCTCCCCGGACTCGCCACCACGCTCGCCGCGTTCCGCCGCGACCACCCGGGCATCGACCTCTCGCTGGCCGAGGACGGTACCGCGCGGATGCTCGGCGCCCTGCGCGAGGGGCTGTTGGACCTCGCCGTGATCGGCCTGCCCACCGCCGCGAGCGGACGGGACGAGGACGACGGCTGGCGGACGCTGGCCGGGCTCGCCCTGCACACCGTGCTGGAAGCCCCGCTGGTCGCCGCCTTCACCGGGCGCCACCCGCTGGCCGGCGGACCGGACGGCCCCCTGCCGGTCGCCGCGCTGGCCGGGCACGCCCTGGTGAGCACCCCGCGCGGCACCGGCCTGCGGACGGCGCTGGAGCAGGCCCTGGCCGCGGCCGGCGCACACCCCACGGTCGCGGTCGAGGCGGCCGCCCCGCCGCAGCTGGCCGAACTCGCCGCCCACGGGCTGGGCGTGGCCGTGCTGCCGGATCCGCCGCCCGCCGCCGGGCTGCGGATCCGGCCGCTCACCGACCCCGTCCCGCTGGTGCGGATCGCACTGGCCTGGCCGACCGACCGCCCCACCGCGCCGCCCACGGCCGCGCTCCTGGGCCACTTGCGGACGGCCTATCCGGGCCCGGGGCCGCGTACCTGACGCTGCCGGGGGTCCGTCCTCCGCAGGCCGCCGTCAGAGTGCGACGGTGGTCCCGTCGCCGATGTGCAGGATCGCGTCGGCCTCGTCGAGGACCGCCCGGTCGAGCGGGAAGTAGCCCTGCTCCGGCGTGGTGTCGGTGCGCGTCCGGCCACCGGCGGCCGCACCGGAATCGGCCAGTCCCCAGGTGGCGGCCCCGCGCTGGAGCGCGCCCTCGTGGGTGTCCGGCTCTGGCTCCTGGAGCCCGACGGCCTCGCTGCGGCCCAGGCTGCCGGGGACGAAGGTGTACGGCTCGTCCAGGGAGCTCAGGATCGCGCCGACGCCGCTCCAGGCCAGGTCCAGGTCCCCCAGGCGCATGGTGCTCGGCTGCCGCTGCAGGTGGAGGTTGTGGGCGAAGACCAGGGTTCCCCCTCGGCGGGCCTCGCCGCCGCGGATGTCGAGGAGGTTCTGGGCCATGAGCACGTCCCGGGTGCCGAGGAGGCCGGACAGCCGGGCGCCCGGTTCCAGGCGCTCGGCCGACTGCCGGTGGTAGCGGAGCAGGCCGAGGCCGGCGGTGAGGTGCGTCCTGGCCCTGAGCCACTCGGCGCGCGAGGTCGCCGCGACCAGTTCCGGGGCCCGCGCGTACAGCAGGGTGAGCAGGTCGTCGGCGATCGTCCGCAGCTTCTCCGCCTCGGCGGAGGCGCCGGGCGACATCTCCGGGTCCAGGACCGCCTCGGGCCGGCTCCAGCGCTGGTCCTCGCCGACGAGGCCGGCGAGGTCGAGGTCGAGCCCGAGGTAGTCGCGGGCGTGTTCGAGGTAGCGCCGCGGGCTGGGTGCGCTGGTGTTCTCCGTCTGCGCGTCGAAGCCGTGGAAGGCCAGACGGTCCGCCGGCGGCCGGCTCCGGTTGTACTCGCGCATCCAGGCGACCAGCCGCCGGTTGCCGTCCAGCTCTCCGAAGCCGTGGGAGAAGCCCTCACCCATCACCGAGTCGAGGGTGCCCACCCCCTCCTGGACGAAGTCGTTCACGGCGAGCGCGGCCACCCGGTCGGTTTCGAGGGCGATCGACCGGAAGCCCCGGTCGACCAGCTGGGCGAACAGCTCGTTGCGGATCCGCGCGAAGGCCGGTTCCCGGTGGGTGGGTTCACCGAGCGCCAGCAGTGCGCATGACGGAGGGACGAGGTCTCGCAAGTCCTGACTCATGGCCCTCAAGCGTATCCTTGAAAGAACGGTTGAAACTTTTCCTGCTCCGACCGCCCGATCCGCCGCTAAAGTCTCTAACCGGTGACCGCATGCGCCCCTCCGACCTCGCCCGCCGGCACGGCCTCTCGACCCAGGCCGTACGCAACTACGAGCGGGACGGCTTCCTCCCGCCCGCCGAACGCACCGCCAGCGGCTACCGCGTCTACACCGAGGTGCACGCGGCCGCGCTCGACGCCTACCGCTCGCTCGTCGCGGCGTACGGCCACGCGACCGGCGGCCGGATCATGACCGCGCTCCACCGGGGCGGGCTCGACGACGCCCTGACGGCCATCGACCTCGGCCACGGCCAACTGCTCCGCGACCGGGACACCCTGGACGCGGTGCGGAAGGCCGTGCACCACCTGACCGCTCGGCCCGGCGCGGCGCGGGACCTCGCGGCGGATCCTGCGGCGGGCCCGCCGGCGGAGCCCGCGGTGGACGGCGCCGCCCTGAGCATCGGCGAACTCGCCCACCGGCTCGGCGTCACCCCGGCGACCGTGCGCAACTGGGAGGGCGCGGGCATCCTCACCCCCGCCCGGGACCAGGCCAACGGGCACCGCGTCTTCCGCGCCGACGACATCCGCGACGCCGAACTCGCCCACCTGCTCCGGCGCGGCGGCTACCCGCTGGACCACATCGCCACCGTGGTCCGACAGGTGCGGACGGCCGGCGGCACGGCCTCCCTGGCCGACGCCCTCGACGGCTGGCAGCGCAGGCTCACCGCCCAGGGCCTGGCCATGCTCGACGCGGCCGCCCGGCTCGGCCACTACCTGGGCCTGACCGGCCACCCGCGGCCGGACCGGGGGTCTTAGCCAGCGGTTCGGCGGGCCGTCTCCCCGGCGGGCTCAGCCCACGCGGGTGAGCCGGGTGGTGCGGGGCGGGGTCTGATCGGCAGGGGTGGCTATGCCTGCGGGGGTGGTGGGACCGGCGGGGGTGGTGGGGCCGGCGGCACGGTCGGGCTCGGGGCGGTCGGGGTTGGCGAGCAGGATGGAGCGCTGGAGGCGTCGCAGTCCGGCCGAGGGTTCCATGCCCAACTCCCGTACCAGGGTGTTGCGCAGGCGCTGGTAGGCCTCCAGGGCCTCGCCCCGGCGGCCGGAGCGGTGCAGGGCGATCATGTACTGGCCGTGCAGGCTCTCGTGGGTGCGGTAGCGGTCGACCAGGACGGTGAGTTCGGCGAGCAGGACGCGGTGGCGGCCCAGCCGCAGGTCGGCCTCGATCCGCTGGTCCAGCGCGCAGAGCCTTGTCTCCTCCAACCGCCTGGCCTCGACGGCGAGTTGACCGCCGAGCGGGACGTCGGCGAAGGCCGGACCGCGCCACAGGCCGAGTGCCTCGCCCAACTGGCGGGCGGCGAGCGGGAAGTCACCGCCGTCCATGGCCCGGTAGCCGAGGCCCGCGAGGCGGTCGAACTCCTGGTGGTCGACCAGTCCGCCGCCGCTGTCGAGCCGGTAGCCGCCGGGCGAGGTCACCAGGACGTCCTTGGCTCCGCACGCTCCCCCGGCGTCGTCACGCTGGGCGAGCGCCCGGTCGATGAGGTCGCGCAGTTGGAGGACGTAGGTCTGGACGGTGGTGCGCGCGCTGCGCGGCGGATGGCCGGACCACAGTTCCTCGGCGAGGACGCCCGCCGAGATGACCTGGTCGGCGCGCAGGGCCAGCAGGGCGAGCACTTGCCGTGGCTTCGGCGCCGAGGGCACCACCGACACCCCGCACACCTGGACCCCCAAGGCCCCTAACACCCGGATCTCCATGACGTCCACCCCAATCCAGACGGATCGGCGGCCCCGACGGCCACCGGCCGGCCGGTGCTGCGGCTACCGCACAGCCGAGCACCAGGTGCTCATCCAAAAACAGGACGGACGGTTTGTCAATACAAAACCGAACGAGCTGTTTGTTTTTGAACGGACCATCGAACTCCGGACTGCGACGACCCACCGGACCGACCGCCGCCGCAAGTGCCGTCGCGTCAGCCCCGGGCGCGAGCCGTCAGGCGCCACCAGCACGGGCCGCCGCCAGCTCGGCCACCACCCGCTCACCCCGGTCCGAGCCCAGGTCCAGCGTGGCCAGCACCCCGGGGACGGTGATGCCCGGCATCACGTGCCGGTAGAGCACGGCCACCCGCCGCTCCAGATCCGCCCGGCCGGACATCTTCTGGGACTGGATCTGCACGCCCGTCCAGGCACCCGTCATCAGCCACGCCGTCTCGGCCGGCAGTACGTGCGGCAGCAGCTCGCCCCGCTCGCCGGCCGCCGTCAGCACCGCCTCCAGCCGGGCGATCCACCCGGGCGTGGCACCACCGCTGAGGTCGCCGAACACGTCCTGGCCGAGCGAGAGCCGCGCGCCCGCGCTCAGCAGCGGGTCACGCGGCATGAGATGCGCGACGACCATCCCCAGGTCGACGAACTCCTGGAGCTTGCAGTGCCGTTCGGGGATCTCGTCCCGACCGAACTGCTCCTCCACGACGCCCTGAGCGAGCTCCCGCTTCGACGCGAAGTGGAAGTACACCGCACCCCGGGTCACACCCGCACGGGCGACCACCTCACCGATCGTCGCCCCGTCGTACCCGTGCTCGTCGAAGACCGAGGCCGCCGCCTCCAGGATCAGCCGACGCGTCCGGATCGCCCGCTCCTGCCGCACCACCGCAACCACCCCGCCCGAAACGCTCGGCAAACAAAACCAAACACCCTGTATCTTACCCGCCGGTCAACCGGCGATCCCTCCTCCCCAGGTCGCATGCACCCGCCTTCGAGCGAAGGAAAACCGTGTGGACGGCACAGGGCGGGAAAGCGACCGCCACCCCTCCCTCAGTCGACAGATCCGGAATCCGTCTCACCACTTCTGGCCGCATCCCACCGAAAACGGGCCGCCATGATAATGCACCTGTCATCCCGCTTTTGGGGATTCCTTTGCAGGCCAGGCGGCATCCACCCCAGGCTCGGCCCGCCCGGACGGCCATCACGCGACACCTGGAGCGACCACCCGACCACGCTCGGCCGCCAACGAACCTTCGTTCGGGCTCCTTGAAAACCAAACCGGAAGGTACGTATCTTACGAGCCCTGAGCAGCCCACCCCGCCCGCCACGGCCTTCCGGAGCGCTCCCATGACCCTGCTTGCCTACCGCGCCCCCGCCATCTCCCGCGCCGCCGGCGCGGACCACGGCACCGCCCCCGGCCGCACCGCCGGGCCGTCCGAGCCGACCGGACCGGCACCGCGCCTGACCAGCACCGTTGCCAAGGAGTACGTCCACCGGGCCTGCCACGCCGAGGTCTTCCTCACCGGCAGCGAGCAGCTGAACGAGACGACCTTCGCCGTCACCGCGCAGTGGCCGCGCGCCCACACCTTCTTCACCACCCCCGACGGAACCCGGCACGACCCGATCCAGACCGCTGAAACGATCCGCCAAGCCGGGCTCTACCTCGCACACACCCGGTTCGGCGTCCCGCTCGACCACAAGTTCATGATGTGGAACCTCGACTACACCACCCGCCCCCGCCAACTGCTCATCGGCGCGGCGCCCACCGACCTCAGCATCGAGGCCAGACTCGTCCCGCAGCCGCGCCGGAGCGGCACCACCATCGACTTCACCCTCAGCGCCGTCATCCGACGCGGCGCCCACCTCGCCGCCACCGGACACACCCGGTTCACCACCGTGCCGGACTCCACCTACCGGCGGCTGCGCGGGGCACGCCGCGAGGCCGGCCCGGCGCCCGCCGTCTCCGGCGAGCCGCTGGCCCCGGGCCGAGTGGGCCGGATCCGCCCCTGCGACGTCGTCCTGACCCCGGCCGACGCACCCGGCACCTGGCACCTCACCCCCGACCTCTGGCACCCGATCCTCTTCGACCACGCCAACGACCACATCCCCGGCATGGTCCTGCTGGAGGCCGCCCGCCAGGCCACCAACGCGCTCGTCTCACCGGCCACCGTCATCCCCGCCTCCGCCACGACCACCTACCACCGGTACGCCGAGCACGACGCCGCCACCACGATCACCGCCCGGCACACCCCCGGCGACGACCCGGACGCCCTCACCACCACCGTCACCGGCCACCAGAACGGCGAGCCGATCTTCACCACCGTCCTGACCGGCCACGCCGACCAGCGGTGACCGGCACCGACGGGCACTGCCGCGTGCCGACGGGCGCCGACGGGCTCCCGTCGACCCGCGCCGGCCCCGGCCGGTACCGGCCGGTCCCGACCAGGGCGGACCAGCCCTGAGCAGCGCGGACCTCCGGCCGCCCACCGCCCCGCCCGGCCCGTCCGACCTCCACGGTCGGGCGGGCCGTTGGCGCGTCGGAGACGAACCCCTCCCACGGACTGGCACCGGACGAACACCTGCGCGAGGATGTCAGCCCTTGGATTCGCAGTGACCGGGAGTACACAGTGCGTGAAGTCGCTTCGCACCAGAACGAGTTGATCAGGCTGACGGACCGCCCCGGCACCGACGACGCCACCGGACACGAGGGGCGCACCGGCGGCCGGAGCGTACGGGTGCGGGTGCTGGGGCGGCACGCGCCGGGCTCCCTGCTCGGCCACGACTGGCTGGACTGCGAGATCACCGTCACCGCCGACTCGGCCCGCGGGCAGTTCGTCACGCTGGTGACGGAACGTCAACTCCAGCAGTGGGAAGCCGCGCTGGAGCGGCTGGAGCGGCGCGAGGCGGTGCGCTGGCTGGACGAGGAGCACGGCCCGGAGCTACGGATCGAGCCGGGGCGACCAGGCGGCCTCTGGGTGACCGTCTCCGACGCCGAGGACTCCGGCGTCACCCTCCGGGTCGTCCTGTCCCCCGCCCCCGGCTGGCTGGACGAGCAGCGCGCCCTGCTCGAACTCGTCCGCGACGCCTACCCGTTCGAGGTGGTCGAGGTCGCCCCCGGCGTCCACGCGTGGCGCGGACAGCAGGGGGAAGCCGGCTGACGGATTGCCACGATCCTTGTGATGACAGGCCCGCCGCCCGGCGTGGCGAGCAGCCGGGCCTGGCGAGCGGCGGCACGACCGGTCCGGTGGTGGTGGCGGTTGGTGTGGCGGTGGCGGTGGCGGCGGTGGTGGCGGCGGTGGTGGCCCGGCCACCGCCGATAATGGCGACATGATCGAGAAGCAGCTCCGCGTCGTCCTCGCCGAGGACTCGGTGATCCTCCGGGACGGCATGGTCGAACTCCTCACCGCGCGCGGGTGCGCCGTGGTCGCCACC
This sequence comes from Kitasatospora sp. NPDC057940, assembly GCF_042887425.1. NCBI lineage: Bacteria > Bacillati > Actinomycetota > Actinomycetes > Kitasatosporales > Streptomycetaceae > Kitasatospora > Kitasatospora sp. NPDC057940. Next base: position 146,806 of record NZ_JBHVPH010000018.1, on the reverse strand, counting down.
GCCGGGACGGCCCCCGAACTGATCGCCGCCGTCGAGGAGCACCGGCCCGATGTGGCCGTGGTCGACATCCGGATGCCGCCCAGCCACACCGACGAGGGCATCCGCGCCGCCGTCGAGCTCCGCTCCACCTCGCCCGGGGTCGGCATCCTGGTCTTCTCCCAGCACGTCGAGACCGCCTGGGCGGCCCGGCTGCTCGCAGACGGCGCCGCAGGCGTCGGCTACCTGCTCAAGGAACGCGTCGCCCGCACCTCGGAGTTCGTGGACGCGCTGCACCGGGTCGCGGCCGGCGGCACGGCGCTCGACCCGGAGGTCGTCAACGGCCTGATGCACGGCGGACGGCGGAGCCGTGTCGACGCGCTCACCCCGCGCGAACGGGAGGTGCTGGAGCTGATGGCGCAGGGCCACTCCAACCGCTCGATCGCCGGGCTGCTCGTGGTCTCGGAGCGGGCGGTGGAGAAGCACGTCGCCGCCGTCTTCACCAAGTTCGACCTGCCGGCGACCGAAGCCGACAACCGGCGCGTCAAGGCCGTGCTCACCTACCTCGCCGAGAGCGGCGGCTGAGCCGGGAGCAGCGGTTCCGTGGACGGCGCGCCGCGGCCACCCGTCACAGGCGGCTCGGCAGTTCGGCGGTGACCGTCGTCGGCCCGCCCGGCGGGCTGTCCACCCGCAGCACGCCGTCCACCGCCGCGAGCCGTTCGGCCAGGCCCGCCAGGCCCGAGCCGGAACCCGAACCGGAGCTCCCGCCCGGGACGGCGCCCCCGCGGCCGTCGTCGCGCACCGTCAGCCGCACCCGCCCGTCGGCCGCGCTCGCCGTGAGCTCCGCCGCCGCCGCGCCGCTGTGCTTGGCGACGTTGGTCAGCAACTCGGCCGCGCAGAAGTAGACGGCCTGCTCGATCGCCGCGTCCGGCCGTTCCCTCAGGTCCAGCCGGACCGTGACCGGCACCGGCGCGGTGGCGGTGAGCCCGGGCAGCGCTTGGGCGAGGCCGCCGTCCAGCGCCACCGGGTGGATGCCCCGGGTGAGCCGGCGCAGTTCCGCGATGGTGTCGTCGGTCTGCCGGCGGGCCCGGTCGACCAGGGTGCGCAGGCGCTCGGTGTCCGGAGCGCCGGGCGGGCCGGCCGGGCCGGTCCGGGCGTCGCCAGGAGCGTCACCGGTGACCGCACCGAGGGCGTCGTCGGTCAGCGAGAGGGTGATGGCGAGCGCGACCAGTTGCGCCTGCGTCCCGTCGTGCAGATCGCGTTCGAGGCGGCGCAGACGGTCGGTGTTCTCGGCGAGCAGGGTCGCCCGGGCGGTCTCCAGCTCACGTACCCGCTCCTGCGACCGCACCGGGCCGAGCAGCAGCCGGGCGAGACCCCGATCGGCCGCGCTCACCGCCCGCAGCGCCGCCGGCATCGCCGCGAGTACGGCGAGCCCGGCCGGGGCCCCGGCCACGTCCAGCCAGCCGACCGGTCGCGGCCCGGGCTCCAGCAGCCGGACCCACAGCGGGAAGCCCACCAGCCAGACGCAGCTGAGCGGCAGTCCGACCGCGACCAGGAAGCCGAGCACCCCCAGGGGCAGCCGCAGCAGCAGGTAGAGCAGCGCCCGCCAGGCCACCGGGTCGGTCAGCACCGCCCGGCCCCGGGCGATCGCCCCGGACGGCCGGGGCAGCGCGCCCGGGGCCGGCACCCGCTCGCCGAGCAGCCGCCCGACCAGTCGCCGGTGCAGCCCGCCCAGCCCGCGCGCCCCGGCCAGGGCGGCCACCACGAACGGCAGCCCGAGCACGGTGAGCGAGAGCAACGCCCCGGCATAGAGCACGGCCACGGCGTAGACCCCGCCGAGCACGCCGATCGGCAGCCCGAGCAGCGCGAAGGCCAACTCGCCACCGCGCACCGACAGATACCGCCACCGCTCAGCCACCGTCCACCTCACGCTCACAGCAATCACCGCTCACCGCTCACCGCCCACCGCTTCGACGACACACCCAGGCGGCTTCGACCCGGTCCCGCCCCACCTGGCGAAGGCCCGGTCACCCGCCCTCACCCCCGCTCACCGCCGACCGCCTCGACCGCACGCCCCCGGATCGCCCGCAGGCCGGTGCCCAGGATCCCCGGTACCGTCAGCGCCGCCGCGCCCGCCACCACCCAGCCGCACGCGGCGCCGGGCACCACCGGCAGCACCGACCCCGTCACCGCCCGGGCGAACGCCCCCGAGGCGACGGCCGCCACCGCCGCCCCCAGCAGCACGCCGACCGCCGTGGTGAGGGCCGCCTCGACGGACAGCATCCGCAGCAGTTGCCGCCTGGTCGCGCCGACCAGGCGCAGCAGCGCGAACTCGCGCCGCCGGTCGGCCGTCAGGGCGACCAGCGTGTTGACGGTGGAGACGGCCGCGAAGCAGACCAACATCCCCAGTTCCGCCTCGCGGAGCCAGACGTCCGTCGCCTTGGTGACGCTGGTCGCGGCGCCGGTCGTACGGACCACGTGCTCGGCGGTGCTCGTCATGATCAACATGGTGCCCGACAGCCCGACCAGGAGCGCGACCGGCACCACGGCCGAGGAGAGCCGGGCCGCGTAGCCGCGCAGGTTGGCGTCGGCGAGCCAGCCCGCCCCGGGGGCCAGCACCCGTACCGGCGCGCCGAGCACTGCGGCCACGGCCCGGGCGGCGAGCGGCCCGAGCAGGGCGAGGGCGACCAGCAGCACCAGCGAGCCGAGCATCGCCGCCTGCCCCGCCTTGTCCAGTTCACCGGCCCCTCTGGTGGCGGCGAGCCGCAGCAGCAGCACCCCGCCCGCCAGGACGGCCAGCCCGGCCAGCACCCGCAGCACGCCCGTGCGCCGCTGGCCCGAGGTGTCGGCGGTCAGCGCGGCGGCCGGGGTGAGCCGGGTGATCCGTCGGGCGGCGAGGGCGGTGGCGGCCAGGCCGACCAGCAGCACCACCGCCAGTGCGACCAGCATCGGCACCGGCGTCCCGGGGATCCGCAGCCCGGGCGCGGCCAGCCCCCGCCGTTGGAGCGCGGCGAGGAAGCCCCGGGCGGCGAGGGTGCCCGCCGCGCCGCCGGGCACGGCTGTCAGCAGGACGGTCGCCGTGACCTGGGCCCGCACCAGCCGACGCACCTGACGGGGTGTCGCGGCGACCGTCCGCAGCAGGGCGAGGTCACGGTGCTGCTGGCGGAGGGTGAAGCCGAGCGCGTTGACCACGACGAACAGCGCGACCAGGACGGCGATCTCACCGAACGCCCCCGCGATCAGCAGCAGGCCGGGCCCGGCCACCGCCCGCTGGGCCACCGTGGCGGGGGCCGTTGCCTGGGCGGCGACCAGCGAGCCGAACAGCGTCACCGTCGCCACCGCGAGGAACAGCGCCACCGCCAGCCCGGCGAAGGCGGCCGGTCGGCGCCGGATCTGTCCGGCCGCCAGGGAGAGGACGGGGCTCATCGCGCTCACCCGCCCAGCCGGCTCAGCCGCTCGCCGACCTGTGCGGCGGTCGGCCGGTCGAGCTCGTCCACCAGCAGCCCGTCGGCCAGCAGCAGCACCCGGTCCGCGTAGCCGGCGGCCACCGGGTCGTGGGTGACCATCACACACGTCCGGCCGTCCAGGTCCACACCGGAGCGCAGCAGGTCGAGGACGTCGCGCCCGGTCGCCCGGTCGAGCGCGCCGGTCGGCTCGTCCGCGAACAGCACGGCCGGCCGCGCGACCAGCGCCCGGGCGATCGCCACCCGCTGCTGCTGGCCGCCGGACAGCTGCCCGGGCCGGTGCCGCTCCCGCCCGGACAGGCCGACCCTGGCGAGCGCCTCCCGCACCTGCGCCCCGTCCGGCCGCGCCCCCGCGAGCCGCCCGGGAAGTTCGACGTTCTGCGCGACGGTCATCGCGGGCATCAGATTGAACGCCTGGAACACGAACCCCACCCTGGTGCGCCGCAGCTGCGCGAGCCGCCGCTCGGGCAGCCGGGACACCTCCGTCCCGCCCCAGCGGACGGTGCCCCGGGTGGGGCGGTCCATCCCGGCGAGGCAGTGCAGCAGCGTCGTCTTGCCAGAACCGGAGGGCCCCATCACCGCCGTGAACGTCCCCGGCGCGAAGGCCACGGACACCCCCCGCAACGCCCGGACGGCGGCCGTGCCCCGCCCGTACTCCCGGTGCAGCCCGTCCCCGGTCAGGGCCGCGCCCGCCACCTCACCGCCCGTCACCTCACCGCTCGCCGCCGCGGCAGCTGTCGTCATCCCGTTCATGCCCTCCATCCTGGGCATGAACGGCAGCACGATCGATTGGGCTGGCCCCCCGATGCGGGGTTCGGAAAACCGAACCCCGCAGGTTGTCCTGCCTCCGGGCCCAGGACGCGTACGTCGGGTCGAGGCCGTCGCGGCCCCCTCCCGCCCCGGCGCCGTCGCGGTCCGGTCCCACCCCGGCGCCGTCGAGGTCGACCGTCCCGAGCCGCCGTCACGGCGCCCACCGGGGCGGTACTAGGCTGGCTCCCGTTTCGCCGGGGGACGGGGGACGGGTGTCTGAGGACGGGGGTCACGTGACCTTGCTGGAGAACGATCCGCGCGAGATCGGCGGGTACCGGCTGGAGGGCCGGATCGGCGCGGGCGGCATGGGCGTCGTGTACCGCGCGCGGTCGCTGTCCGGGCGGCAGGTGGCACTCAAGGTGATCCGCCCCGAGCTCGCCGGGGACGAGGAGTTCCGGGCCCGGTTCCGACACGAGGTCGAGGCCGCCCGCCGGGTGAGCGGGGCGTTCACCGCACCCGTCGTCGACGCGGACCCCGACGCCCCGTCGCCCTGGCTGGCCACCCTGTACGTCCAGGGCCCCTCACTGGCCGAACGGGTCGCCCGGCAGGGCCCGTTGAGCCCGCCGGAGGTTCGGCGGCTGGCGACGGGCCTCGCGGAGGCGCTGCGGGACATCCACCGCGCCGGGCTGGTGCACCGGGACCTCAAGCCCGGCAACGTCCTGCTCGCCGAGGACGGCCCCCGCGTGATCGACTTCGGCATCGCCCGCGCCCTGGACGGCACCCAGCTCACCAGCACCGGAGTCGCCGTCGGCACACCGCCGTTCATGGCGCCGGAGCAGTTCCGGCACGGCGACACCAGCCCGGCCACCGACGTGTTCGCGCTCGGTTCGGTGCTGGCCTTCGCGGGCACCGGGCGCGGTCCGTTCGGCGCGGACTCCTCGCACGCGGTGGGCTTCCGGGTCGTCTACGAGGAGCCGGACCTCGCCGGGCTGGCGGCGGAGCTGCTCCCGATGGTCGCGGCCTGCCTCGCCAAGGAGCCGACCCGACGGCCCACCCTGGAGACGTTGCTGACCTGGTCCGTCGCGGGCGTGGAGCCTCCCCCGGCCGCACCCGGCACCCGGCCCCCGGCCGCGCCCGAAACCCGGCCCGCGACCGTGTGGGAGCGGCCCGTGGCGCCGCCCGTTCCGACCGAGCCGGACGTCCGCCCGGCACCCCTCGCACCCGCCCTCCCCCCGCCCGCCGGACCCGCCGTCATACCGGCGCCGACCGATCCCGCCGCCCCCGCCCCCGCCGCCTCCCGGCCACGCCGCCGGAAGGCCGCGCTCGTCGTCGCGGTCGCCGTCGCGCTGGCCGCGGCCGGCGGCACGGCCGTCCTGCTGCGGCAGCAGGAGAAGGACAGCGGCGGTGCCGGTGCCCTGCCCCCGGCCGCCTCGGCGCCGTCCACTCCCGGCCAGTCAGGCCGGTCCGGCCCGCCCGACTGCCCCTCGGCGCGCGCCGTCGTGGGCGGAGACGGGCCGTTGAAGACCGTCATGAGCCGTTGGACGGCCGACTACCACCAGGCGTGCCCCACCGCGAACGTGGCCACCGCCGACCTGGGCGGCACCGCCGACCAGCAGTTCGTCGCCGGCCAGGTCGACGCCGTCACCTTCGACGACGCGCCCCTGGGCGACGAGGCCGCCGGCCTCGGCAAGCGGTGCACGGCCGCCCGTCCCGCCAAGCTCCCGCTCGCCGCGCTGCCGATCGCGGTCGTCTACAACGTCCCCGGGCTCGACTCGCTGGTGCTGGACGCCCCGACGGTGGCCCGGATCTTCAACGGCCAGATCACCAGCTGGCGGGATCCCGCGATCGCGACGCTCAACCCCGGCCGGATGCTGCCCGACTCGGCCGTCACCGCGGTCCACCCGTCGACCGAATCGCCGGTCACGCTCGGCTTCACCCGCTACCTCGCCGAGGCCGCGCCCGCCGCCTGGCCGTACCCGACGGCCGCCCGCTCCTGGCCCGCTCAGGCGGCGGGCGGTCTGGCGGTCGGCGATCCCGGCGCCGTCCGCCAGACGGTGACCGGCAAGTCCGGCGCGATCGCCTTCCTCCCGCTCAAGGACGCCGACGGGCTGCGGACCGCCAAACTGTCCGCCGGCTCCGGTCCGGTGGCCGCCACCACCGAGGCCGCCACCACCGCCCTGGCCGGAGCCAAGGTCACCGGCACGGGCGCCGACCTGACGGTCGACGTCGACCACGCGAACCCCGGTTCCGGCGCGTACCCGCTCGTCCAGGTCGGCTACGCGGTGTTCTGCGGCACCGACGCACCGGACAACCGCGGCAACCGGCCGACCCAGGCACTGGCCGGCCTGCTCTCCCACGCGGTGAGCGCCGCCGGCCGGCCCGCCGCGACGCAGCTGGGCTACGCCGCACTGCCGCCCGCCCTCGCCCGTCAGGTCACCGACGCGCTGAACGGCCTGACGGCCGGCTGACCCGGCAACGGTGGGCGGCGGGCGACCGGTCACGACGCCGGTGCCCCCGGGCCCCGCGCCGCCCGTCCGGCAAGGGATCATGAACGGGTGACCATCGACCTGCTGCCCGGCCACGGCATCCGCCTGCCCGCGCCTCTGCCCGAACTGCGCTTCGGCCTCACCGAGGCGACGGTCCGCCGACTGCTGGCCCCGCACCACGAGGCGCTCCCGGGCGGTGTGCACCCCACCTTCGTCTGCGGCTCCGGCTGGGCGCTGCACTTCACCCTGCCCGGGGTCGGCGTCACCCTCTGCTCGGGCCCGGGCGAGCGCCTCCGGACCGTCTTCCTCTCGCGCTGCCCGGTGGAACCGGCCGAGGGTGCGGCCGCCTGCCCGGTCGGCCTGCACGGCGTCGACGTCTTCGGCTGGCCGGCCCACGAGGTGGTCGAGGCGCTGCGCGGCGGGGGCCTGCCCGTCCCCGACCCCGCCCACGGCAACATCCGGTACGACACGCTGCACCTCAGCCGGAACACCCCCGTGCGCTGGGCCCCGGCCGGCGGGCGGAAGCCGCGCCACGAACCGCCGTTCACCTTCGGCCTCGTCTCCCTCTCCTCCCCGCAAGCCCACCCCTCACCCCCTCACCAGGAGTCGACATGACCACCACCCCCGCGACCACCTCCGCGACCGCCCCCCTCACCGTCGCCGTCCTCGGGCCCGGCGGCGTCGGCGGCCTGATCGGCGGACTGCTCGCGCGCGCCGGGCACCGGGTGATCTGCCTGGCCGGCGAGGAGACCGCCGCCGTCCTGAACCGGGACGGACTGCACATCCACAGCGAGCAGTTCGGCGAGTTCACCGCCCGGGTCGAGGCCGCCACCGAACTGCGCGAACCAGTCGACGCCGCGTTCGTGACCGTCAAGGAGACGGCGCTGGCCGACGCGCTCGACCGGATGCCGCCGCAGGCCCTCGGCTCCGCCGTGGTGGTGCCGCTGCTCAACGGAATCGACCACGTCGCGGCGCTGCGCGAGCGCTACCCGGCCGGGCGGATCGCGGCCGGCACGATCCGGGTCGAGGCCACTCGGACCGCGCCCGGGCGGATCGAGCACACCAGCCCCTTCGCCGTGCTCGAACTCGCCGGACCGGTGGTGGACTTGGCCGAGCAGCTGCGGCGCACCGGCCTCGATGTCACGCTTCGCGAGGACGAGACCGCGATGCTCTGGAGCAAGCTCTCCTTCCTCGCCCCGTTCGCGCTGCTCACCACCCGCCACCGCAGCGAGGTCGGCGTCGTGCGCACCGAGCACCGGCCCGAACTGCTCACCGTCCTCGACGAGATCGCGGCCGTCTCCGGCGCGGCGGGCGCGCCCGCGGACGCGCAGGCACTGCTCGCCGCCTTCGACCGGGTGCCCGGGTCGATGAAGTCCTCGATGCAGCGCGACGTGGAGGCCGGCCGTCCGATCGAACTGGACGCCATCGGCGGCGCCGTCCTGCGGGCCGCCGCCGCGCACGGGGTCGACACCCCGGCCCTCGCCGGACTGGTGCGCGACCTCTCCGGACCGGCCGACCGGTAGCGGTTCCGGCCGACTTCACGTCACGGGGCGGCGCCCGTGACGTGAAGTCGGCGCAGTCGAGACCGGAACCTGATGCTCCATCAACTTCCGTTCCTGGCCGACGGTAAAGGTTCACCCATGATTCACCCTATCGGGCGGAACCAAGAGCGGGCGATCAGGCGTTGTTGCCGGCGGGAGGGATACAGACATGACAAGGAAACCGTACCGACTGGCCGCCGCCGCACTCGCGCTGCTCGCCACCGCTCCACTGCTCAGCGCGTGCAAGGACGTCGACCAGGCACTCGACTGCGGCAAACAGGCCGTCAGCATCACCGGCGACATCCAGGACCTCGCCTCATCGGCCATCAACGTCGGCCAACTCACCGACCAGGACCGTCGCAAACACACCTCGGACGCCCTGAAGAAGGTCGGCGACGACATCAAGAAGCTCCGCGACCACAACAACGGGGACAAGCTCGACAAGGCCACCGACAAGCTGAACAAGGCCGTCTCCAGCGCCCAGGACAACGTCTCCAAGGGCAAGATGCCCGACATCGGGGCGATCACCGACGCCGCCGGCGACGTGACCAGCGCCTGCGCCGGGTCCTGAGCCACCGACCGCACCGCCCGCTCCCGGCCCCGCACCCGCGGGGCCGGGAGCAACCCGGGCCCGCCCCGGCCTGTCGCCACCGACCGGGCCCCGCCGGACGGTAGGAATGGCACCGGGACCGAACCGCACCACGGAGGCACCGGTGAACCACCCGATCCTCGACCAGATCCGCGACCTGCGCGCCGAGTTGGCGCCCGGCGACGCCGCCCCGGCACTCGTCACGGCGCTCGCCGACGGCACCGCGCCCCGCGCGGCCCTGGCCGAACTCGCCGCCCAGCAGCACCGGATCATCGCCTCCGACCGGCGCAGCCTGCTGCTGCTCGCCACCCGCAGCGCCGACCGCCCGTTGAGCGCCTGGTTCGCCACCCTCGCCGAGGGCGAGAGCGCCGCGCTGCGCACCCTGCCCGGCCTCGCCACCGCCTGCGGCCTCGGCCCGGACGAACTCGCCGCCCGGCCGCCACTGCCCGGCTGCCAGGCCTACCCGGCCTACTTCGCCTGGCTCGCGCTGAACGGCGAGCCCGCCGCCGCGGCCGCCGCGCTGGTCGCCAACTTCGCGGCCTGGGGCGGCTACTGCGCCGACATCGCCCAGGCCCTGCGCGGCCGCTACGGCTTCCCCGACCAGGCCTGCGCGTTCTTCGACTTCTTCGCCCAGCCCGCCGTCGCGCTCGAACAGCAGGCCGCCGACGCCCTCGGGCCGGATCCACTGGACGAGCCGACCCTGGCCGCAGCCCGCGAGTACGGCCGCCTGCTCCAGGCGTACGAGCACCTGTTCTGGGACACCCTCGGACAGCTCGACTAGGGTCCAGGGTCTCCCGGGTCACGCCGACGGGCCGAACGGGCCGAACGGGCCGAACGGGCGCGGGGGGCCGAGGCGTCCATCCCCCGCGCCCGTTCGGCCTCGCTCAGGCCTGCCAGTGCGGCTTGCCGCTGACCATCCGGCAGTAGATCATTCCCCCGTTGGCGTCATGGGTGCTCTTGCCGAGATCGGCGTTGCGGCAGAACTGCCCGGCCGCGTAGCAGTTCCCGGCGTTCGAGCGGAGCTCGCACTCCGCGCCGCCGGCCGCCGCGGTGTGCTGCGGCTCCGGGGCGGCCGGCGGCTGGGCCGTGGTGGTCTTCGGCTGCGGCGCCTTCGGGGTGGACGACGGCGCGTGGGTGCTGGGGGCCGCCGGGGCGGGGGCGGCCGGCGTGCTCGGCACGGGGTCGGACGCGGGCGGCGGCGTGCTGGCCGGGGGCGCGGCGGGCGGCGCCGCAGGCGGTGCGGCCGGCGGGGTCGACTGGGTGGTGGCGGCCGCCGGGGCGGTCACCGAGGGCGAGGCCTTGGCTCCGCCGTCGGCGGCCGACGGGTCGCAACCGGTCAGCGCCAGACCGACGGTGAGGACGAGTCCGGCGAAGCCGGCCAGGCCGGCCCGCCGACGCCCGCGTATGCGTGAAGGCATGGGTGGAGAACGCTCCGTTCCGTATGGGTGAGGTGTGTGATTCAAGCAGAGCCCGCACACGATCCGTGCACGGATCTCCCACTCGTTGGCAGATCGAGATCTGCCGGCTACCGAGCGTCGCCGCCCCCGGCCCGCCGTCACGCTGCGCCGAACCGTCGGCCGCCCCAACAGGGGTATAGCGCCGGAGCGCAGGGGAATTCAGCATGTTCCTGACACGTCCGGCGGATCGCTACCGTTCCGGCAACCCCCACGCCGAACGAGGAGTTCCCCCATGCTCCGTATCCGTGTGCTCGCGGTCGCCACCGCGCTCGCGGGCGTCGCCCTGACCGCCGCCCCCGCCGTCAGCGCGCCCGCTGACGACCCGTCCGTAGTCGCCGCCCTCGCTTCCCCCGCGGCCCGGACCGCCCCGGCCCCGTCCGCGCTGCTCCCCGCGCTCCAGCGCGACCTCGGACTCTCGCCGCAAGCCGCCGCCGACCGGCTGGCCGGGGAGAGCCGGGCCGCCCGGGTTCGGACCGCGCTCGCCGACGCCCTGGGCTCCCACTGGGCCGGGGCCTGGGTCGAGGGGCCGGACGCCACCCTGGTGGTCGCCACCACGGACGCCTCCGCCGCCCGGACGATCACCGCGCACGGCGGCCGGGCCACCGTCGTCCGCAACGCCCTGGCCGCCCTCGACCGGGCGAAGGCCACGCTCGACCGGGCGGCCCGGGCCGCCACACCCACGGCCACGCCGGTCTGGTCCGTGGACGTCCGCACCAACGCCGTCGTGGTCCGGTCCTCCGACGCCGTCCGGACCGAGGACTTCCTGCGCCGCTCCGGGGTGGACCGCGCGCTGGTCCGGGTCGAGCGGGCCACCGCCACGCCCCGGCCGCTGGCCGATCTGCACGGCGGCGACGCGTACTACATCGACAACGCCGCCCGCTGTTCGATCGGCTTCCCCGTCACCCAGAACGGCCGGCCCGGCTTCGTCAGCGCCGGCCACTGCGGGCAGCCCGGTTCCAACGCGACGGCCTCCGACGGCAGTTCGATCGGCACCTTCCAGGGCTCGACCTTCCCCGGCAACGACTACTCCTGGGTGCAGGCCGGCCCGGGCTGGACGGCGCAGCCGCAGGTGAACGACTACGCGGGCGGCGCGGTGACGGTCGCCGGCTCGACCGAGCAGCCCGTCGGGTCCTCGGTCTGCCGTTCCGGTTCCACGACCGGCTGGCACTGCGGCACCGTCGAGGAGGTCAACGCCACCGTCACCTACCAGGAGGGCAGCGTCTACGGCGTGACCCGCACCAGCGTGTGCGCCGAACCCGGCGACTCGGGCGGGTCGTTCATCTCCGGCAACCAGGCGCAGGGCGTCACCTCCGGCGGCTCCGGCGACTGCACCTCGGGCGGCGAGACCTACTTCCAGCCCGTCAACCCGATCCTGAGCGCCTACGGCCTCACCCTGGCCACCGGCTGAGCGCCTGACCGGCCGGGCGGCCGGGCGAGCCGTTCGCCGAGCCACCGGCCGCCGTTAGGGAAGCCCCGCCGTCCGGCGCTCGAACACCTCGGGGCGCGCGGTCTCCAGGGCCGTGGCGACCGCGCCGAGGAGGACCGCCTCCTCCCCCAGCAGGCTCGGCGCGAGCGTCGGACGCATCGGGGCGATCCGGTGCAGGGCCTGCTCCAGCGGTTCCAGGAGAAGGTCCGCGCTGTTGCCTATGCCGCCGCCGAGGACCACCAGGTCCGGGTCCAGCACGGCGGACAACACGGCTACGGCGTAGGCGAGTTGGCCGGCCTCGCGGTCGACGGCCCGGACCGCCGCCGGGTCGCCGGCCCGGGCCCGTTCGAAGACCTGCTTGGCCGTGGGCGCGCCGCTCAGCCCGAGATCCTGGGCGGTGCGCACCACGGCGTCCGCGGCCGCCTCCTGCTCGATGGTCGCCGGCGGCTCACCGGGGCGGGCGGGCAGCGGCACCAGGCCGATCTCGCCCAGCGCGCCGTGTGCGCCGAGCAGCAGTTCGCCGTCCTTGACCACGCCGACGCCCAGGCCGGTGCCGACCAGCAGGTAGGCGAACATCCGGCTGCCCCGGCCGGCGCCGAGGGTGTACTCGCCGAGCGCGGCCAGGTTCGCGTCGTTGGCGACGGTGACGGCCACCCCCAGGCCCTCCCCGATCCGGTCGAACAGACCGGGCCGGCCCCAGCCGGGCAGGCTGGTGGCGTAGCGCACGCCGCGCCGCTGCTCGTCCCACACGCCCGGGGTGCCGATCACCGCGTGCACGATGTCGTCGGCGGCCAGGCCCGCCTCGTCGATGGCCTCGTGGGCGGCGGCGACCACGGCGTCGGCGACGGCGTTCGCCGAGCGGCCCCGGTTGGCCACGTCGCGGCGGGCGACGACCGTCCCGGCGAGGTCCGCGACGGCGACCCGCAGCCTGGCCCGCCCGATGTCCACGCCGAGCACGTGCCCGGCGGTCGGGTCGACCTCGTACAGCACCGCGGTGCGGCCGCGCTCGGGGGCCAGCCGGCCGGCCTCGCGGACCAGCCCGGCCTGCTCCAGGGCGGCCAGGGCGGCGGACACGGTGGGCTTGGACAGGCCGGTGTCCCGGGCGAGTTGGGCGCGCGAGGAGCCGCCGCCGGTGCGCAGCAGTTCGAGCAGCAGCCATTCGTTGTTGCTGCGCAGCCGCTGCCGGTTCCACGGCACCGCCGGGGCCCCGGCCGCCGGGCGGTGGGTCGGCAGGTGGCTGCTCATCGGTTCCTCCGGTCTGGGTGGGACGGCTGGCGGGCTGGCTGCGCCGGGTGGTGCCGGCACGGCCCGCGGCGTCCGGTGTCGGGCGCCGCCGCCCAAGTATGACCGGTGATCATTCCGTTCCCACCCCGGCTGCCGGCTCCGCGCCGCGCCGGGCCGCCCCGACCGGGACCCTCGGGCCCGTCAGGCGTGTCGGACCCGGGCCGGACTCGTCAGACCACCCAGCCGCCCGTCATCCGCCGCACCGCCGAGCCGTCCAGGTCGGCCAGCTTGGTGCCGGCGAAGGCCCGGGCCGCCTCCGAGGTCTGCACCCGCAGCGGCGGCCGCTCGGCGGTGAGGGCCGCGACGATCGGGGCGGCCGCCTGCTCCGGGGTCTGGGCCTGGCCGAAGGCCTTCAGCGTGCGGTCGACGTAGGCCCGCAGGGCGGGGGCGTACGGGCCCGCCGCGGCGGTCAGCGCGGGCAGGTCGATGGCCTGGTTGCCGATGAACTCGCTGGCGACGGCGCCCGGTTCGACGACGGTGACGTGCACGCCGACGGTGGCGGCGACCGGCGCCAGCGACTCCATGAAGCCCTCGACGGCGAACTTGGCGGCGCAGTAGGCCTCGTTGAAGGGCTGTCCGACCACGCCGCCGACGCTGGTCACGGTGACGACCCGGCCGCCGGAGGCCCGCAGGTGCGGCAGTGCGGCCCGGGTGACCTCGACCACGCCGAAGAAGTTCACCTCCATGGCGGCCCGCACCGGCGCCGTCCCGTCCTGCTCGATCGTGCCGACGTGGCCGGCGCCCGCGTTGTTGACCACCGCGTCGAGCCGGCCGTGCCGGGCGAGGACGGTCGCCAGGCAGGCGGTGACGGAGGCCGGGTCGGTGACGTCCAGTTGCTCGACCTCGATCCGCCCGGCGACGCCCGCCTCGGCGGCGGCGCGCCGCAGGGCCTCGGCCCGTCCGGTGTCGCGCATGGTGGCGACGACGCCGCACCCGGCGCGGGCGGCGGCCACGACGGTGGCGAGGCCGATCCCGGAGGAGGTGCCGGTGATGAGGACGATCGGGGCGGCGTCGGTGTCCATGGAAGTCTCTCCTCGGATCTCCCCGGCTTCCCCGGGGAAAAGTGTGTGCGTGCGCACGCACCATACATTTAGGTGCACGCGCACGCAACCGGTCGACGGCCCGGCGGCGCCGGCCGGGCGGCCGTCACACCTTCGCCAGCGCGCCCTCCACGTCCGCCCACAGGTCCTCGGGGTGCTCGATGCCCACCGACACCCGCACCGTCCCCGGGCCGATCCCGGCGGCGGCCAACTCGACGTCGTCGAGCTGGCGGTGGGAGGTGCTGGCCGGGTGGAGCACGAGGGTGTGCACGCCGCCGAGGGAGGGGGCGAGGGCGGCCAGGCGGACGGACTCGGTGAAGGTGCGGGCCGCCTCACGGCCGCCGACGAGGTCGAAGGCCAGGACGCCGCCGTGGCCGTCGGGCAGGAGCCGGCGGGCGAGGTCGTGGTCGGGGTGCCCGGGCAGGCCCGGGTAGTGGACGGCCCCGACCGCGGGGTGGGCGGCGAGGCGGCCGGCCAGGTCGAGGGCGCTCTCGCAGTGCCGGCGGACCCTCAGGGCGAGGGTCTGGAGGCCGCGCAGGGTCAGCCAGGCGGCGAACGGGTCGGCGGCGGCGCCGAGTTCGATGGCGTAGTGCCACACCTTGCGGTGCAGTTCGGCGTCCGCGAGAACGGCGACGCCGACCAGGACGTCCGAGTGGCCGCCGAGGTACTTGGTCGCCGAGTGGATGACGACGTCCGCGCCGTACTCGATCGGCCGGCAGAGCAGCGGCGTCGCGAAGGTGTTGTCCACGACGCTGACCACCCCGGCCCGCTTGGCGACGCCGATCAGCCCGGGAAGGTCGGTGACCCTGGTGGTGGGGTTGGAGATGGTCTCCAGGTGCAGCAGCCGGGTGGTGGGCCGCAGGGCCGCCTCGACCTCGGCAGGGTCGTCGCCCCCGACGTGGGTGACCTCCACCCCCCAGCGGTCGGCGAGGTCGGCGAGCACGGCGAAGGTGCCGCCGTACAGGCTCCGCTGGGCGATCACGTGGTCGCCGGAGCGCAGCAGGGCGAGCAGGACGGTGTTGATCGCGCCCATGCCGGAGGCGGTGGCGATCGCACCGGCACCGCCCTCGAGGTCGGCCACCGCCGTCTCCAGCGAGCGGACGGTCGGGTTGCCGTAGCGGTTGTAGAAGAAGGCCCCGCCCGGGCCGCTGAAGGCCTGGGTGAGCGCGTCGCTGGTGTCGAAGGCGAAGAGGTGGCTCTGGTGCAGCGGCACGCCCATCGGGCGGCTGCCGGTGGTGTCCGCGAGGGGCGGGTGGACGATCCGGCTCTCGGGGCGCGCGTCGGGGGCCCGGTGTCCGTCCGGGATCCGGTGTCCGTCGGGGGTCAGCTGTCCGTCGGGGGCCTTCCGTCCGCCAGAAGCCTGCTGTCCGTCGGGGGCCCGGTGGCCGAGGTAGTCGCTCATGCCGCCCATCGTCGGGCCGGTCGCACGCCGCGCCCAGGGCCAATCGCGCCCGGGTGGCCCGCCCCGGTGCCGCTGCGGCGCCGGGGCGGGCCACCGCGACTCACTTGCGGCGGCCGAAGATCCGCTTCGCGGCGTAGACGATGCCGACGATCAGCAGCACGAAGAACAGGATGATCAGGATGACCACGACGATCAGGAACTTGCCGAGCTTGGCGAAGAAGCCCGACTTCTTCTTCTCGTCCTTGGCCGCGAGGTGGGCGGCCGGCGCGGTCTGACCGCTCCGGGTGCCGACGGAGACGGCCGGGCCCGCCGCCGGGGCGACCGGGCCGGAGCCGGTGACGGAAACGGTGGTGGCGGCGGCGGCCGCGACGGGCCGGGGTGCGGCCGTCGCCGTCGCGCTCGACGCCGCGGCGGTGAGGCCGACGGCGGCCAGCAGTGCCACCAGGGCGCCGGCTATCGAACGTGCGATCCGGTGAGTCATCGTGCTCCTCGTACGGTTTCTGAGCAGCGCAGAGGAGCCTGGCCGACCGGATCCGCTGGTCTGACCAGGTGGTTTTCTCATCTGCGCCTAGTATGCTCCACTGAGTTTCTACAGCGGTGTAAAAGTTTAGCGACGGGCCTGCCCGGATCGGCCCCGGCCCCGGCCACGCACGCCCGCCGGTCCGACGGGGGTTTCGTGGCAACTGTGGAGGATGACGACGTGTCTGGTCGCAGGGGTTCCCCCGGAGCCGGAAAATCGCCGCGCCGGGCAGCCGCCGGCCCGCCGGAGGGCCGCATACCCGACGGCCGCATACCCGAGGACCGCAGCGCGGAGGGCCGCACAGCGGACGGCGGCCAGGCAGGCCGGACCGGTCAGGCGGGCGGGGCCGGCCAGGCGGGCCGTACGAGCCGGGCGAAGCCGAAGGCCAAGCGCAGCACCAAGGAGAAGGTGCTCTGGGCGACGGCCGGCTGCACCGCCCTCCTCGTCCTCGGCGGCTGCGCCGTCTACTACCGCCTGAACAGCAACCTCACCACCTTCGACGGCGACGCCCTCAGCAAGGACCGGCCGGCCGCCGCGGCCCCGGACTCCCAGGGCCGCACCCCGGTCAACGTCCTGCTGATCGGCTCGGACAGCCGCGGCAACGGCAACAGCGACCTGGGCGGCGGCGGGGACGGCGGCGCCCGCTCGGACACCGCGATCCTGCTGCACGTCTACGCCGACCACAAGCACGCCGTCGGCATCTCCATCCCCCGCGACTCCCTGGTCACCATCCCGCCGTGCAAGCTCCCGAACGGCAAGTGGACCAAGGAGCAGACCAATGTGATGTTCAACAGCGCCTTCTCGGTGGGCGACAGCGACCAGGGCAACCCGGCCTGCACCCAGAACGCCGTCGAGAAGCTCACCAACCTGCGGGTCGACCACACCATCGTGGTGGACTTCAACGGCTTCGCCTCGATGACCAAGGCGGTCGGCGGTGTCGAGGTCTGCCTGCCGAACGACATCCACGAGGGCGACCTCAACCCGAACCTGGGCAAGAAGGGCAAGCTGGTCTTCCCCAAGGGCAAGCAGAAGGTGGAGGGCCAGTCCGCGCTCGACTTCGTCCGGGTGCGGCACGGCATCGGCGACGGCTCCGACATCGGCCGCACCAAGCGTCAGCAGGCCTTCCTCTCCTCGCTCATCAAGGAGGTCAAGTCCCGCGGCATGGACCCGACCACCCTGCTGCCGCTCGCCGACGCCGCGACCAAGTCGCTCACCGTCGACCCCGACCTCGGCTCGGCGGCCAAGCTGCTCTCCTTCGCCATGTCGCTCAAGGACGTCGACCTGCACGACGTCAAGTTCGTGACGGCGCCGTGGCGCTACGAGGGCCCGCGGGTCGCCCTGCTCCACCCCGACTCGGACCAGCTCTGGGCCGCGCTCAAGGCCGACCGCACCCTGGACGGCCAGGACGCCAGCGCCACCGCCGCGGACTCCGCCGCGCCGGGCACCCCCGCCGCCGAGGCCACCCCCAGTCCCACCGCCACCACCCCCGCGCCGGACGCCAAGGGCGGCGAGGCCAAGCCCGCCGACGTGAAGGTCGCCGTGCTCAACGGCACCGGTGCGACCGGGCTCGGCGGCAAGGCCGCGGAGGCCGTCAAGGGCGCCGGCTACACCGTGACCAGCGTCGGCAACGCGACCGGCAAGCCGCGCGCCACCACGGTCGTCGAGTACGGCGCGGGCGAGCGCGCCGCGGCCGACGCGGTCGCCAAGCTGTTCCCGGGTGCCACCGTCCAGGCCGGCGGCAAGGGCGTCAGCGTGGTGCTCGGCCACGACTTCGCCGCCGCCAATCCGGCCGGCGCCGCCGACCCGGCCGCCTCCGCGTCGCCCGGCGCCCCGGCCCCGGTGCCCAGCAGCGTCGCCAACGCCGCCCGGTCGGCCGACGACGACCCGTGCGCCAACGTGTCGTACGGCTGACCCGGACGGCACGCACGACGACGGCGAGGCGCCTGCGGATCCTGGTCCGGAGGCGCCCCGCCGTCGCGAGGTGCGCGAGGTGCGCTGGGCCTGCAAGGCCTACGAGGCCTGCGGGGTCAGCGCCTGGCGCCGCAGGACGGGCAGAACGCCGCGCCCTCCGGGATGTCCTGGTGGCACTGGCCGCACTGGGTCGGCTGGGCGAGCCGGTGGCCGCAGCCCGGGCAGAACGGCGTGCCGTGCGTCTCCGCCGAGCACTGCGGGCAGACGAGCTGGCGCGGCGTCCGCACGTCGAACTCGGCGCCGGACTGCTGGCCCTGCTGGTAGGAGCGGTCGGTCACCATGTCGTTGAGGCCGCGCCGCTGCGCCGCCATCGCCTCGGCCGCCGTGTCCGGGGCGCAGTTGTGGCACAGCCCCTGGCCCGGGTCGAAGCAGCGGCTGCAGACGTAGTAGGTGCAGCGGGCGCAACGGTTGAAGTGCACCTGGGCGTTGGTGATCGCGCGCTGGAAGGCGGCGTCGCGCGCGTTGCCCCAGGTGTGGCCGGCCAGGCCGTCGGCGGCGTTGCTGATGGTGTTGGCGTTGCCGCCGATGAGGTTCCAGGCGGCACTGACGCCCTTGCCGATCCAGCCCGCCACCTGGCCGGTGGTGAACGCCTCGAACGGCGAGCGCCAGGTGTCGGAGCAGCGGTGGCAGGAGAACTCGAACTGGAAGCCCGCGCCGGTGCCGTGCTGCTCGCACAGGTCGCGGTAGTTGCTGCTGAAGTAGATCTCGGAACTCACGTCGTCCCCGGTCGATGAGGTGGCATGTCGGCGGCCCCGGGCCCCCCAAGGTGCCGACACGGATGGGGCGGGTCACGGGGGCGCTGCACAGAATCGCACATGCCGTCATATTTTGTGAATCTCTTATGGACAACGCCTCGTGACCGCCGCACCGAGGGACGTCCGGACCCGTCGGTCCGGTTCCGATCATGCCGGTACCGGTCCGACCGGAACCACTCCGATCGAAACCGGCCGACGCCTCCTCAGAGCCCGGCGACCGGCAGCAGCAGGACCCGCGCCGGGTCGAACCGCTCCCAGCCGGCCGGCTGCCCGCTGCGGCTCACCCGCAACCGGCACCACTGCTGCCCGGCGGAGTCCTGCCACCAGCCGCTGATCCGCCCGGACGCCCAGGTGCCGTCGCCGAGGTCCACCTCGACCGGCTGGTACACCCACTGGACGTCCGGGTCCGCCGGCTCCCCGACGGCCACAGGACTGCGCCGACTCTCCACCACGGTTCCGCCTCCCGACCCGGCCCCGGCGCGCGGCCTCCCCGGTCGGGCGGCCACGCGACCAGGCGTGCAGCTCACCCCGGAAACTCTACAGGCGTGTAGAGGATGACGGGAGGAGTTCCGCCGAAGCCCTCACCCGGCTCAGCGGCGGCTCCGGCGCGCGCCACGGCGGCGGCGCCACAGGGCGAACGGCACGACGGCGGCCAGCCCGAGCGCGTCCGGCGCCGACGGCGCCTGCACCGGCGTGGCAGCCCCCGCGCCCGCGGCCGCGCTCGCCGGCACCTTGCCGAAGGTGTCCGGGACGGGAAGGGTGGACCAGTCGGTGAGCGGCCACGCGACGACGAACGCCCGGCCGATCACGTTCCCCACCGGCACGAAGCCGTCACCGGTCTCGTTGTGGTGCGGGCGGGAGTCCCGCGAGTTGTTGCGGTGGTCGCCCATCACCCAGAGCTTGCCCTTGGGGACGGTGACGGTGCCCACCGGGTCCTGGTCGCAGGGCGCCGAGCCGGGGAACAGGTACGGCTCGTCCAGCGCGACGCCGTTCACCTTCAACGGGCTGCCCGCCTTGCACTCGACGGTGTCCCCGCCGACCGCGATCACCCGCTTGATCAGGTCCTTCTCGTCCGCCGAGGGCATCAGGCCGACGGTGCTCAGCACCTTCTGGACCGAGCTCATCACCGAGCCGTCCGCGTGCGTCGGCACGCTCTCCAGCCAGCCGCCCGGATCACGGAAGACCACCACCTCGCCGCGCTCCGGCTCGGCGCCGAACCACGGCGTCAACTTGTCGACCAGCACCCGGTCGCCGATCGCCAGGGTCTGCTCCATCGAACCGGAGGGGATCGAGAAGGCCTGGACGAAGAAGGTCTTGATGCCGAGCGAGAGCAGCAGGGCGATCACCAGCAGAATCGGGAGCTCCTGCCAGAACGGGCGCTTCTTGCGCGCGCTCTTGGCGTCCGGCTCCGCACCGCCGGGCCCGTCGGCCCCACCGGTCGGACCGCTGCCGCCGCTGCCGTCGCCACCGCCGGAACCACCACCGGCCCGGCCGGATCCGCCGCCGGAGGACCCGAAGGCCCCCGCCGGGCCCGGGACTTCGGGCGCACCCACCGCACCGCGCTCCCCGGTTCCACCGCTCTCGCCGGACTCCGTGCTCTGCTGGACACTCATCTTCTCGGCCCCTCCCGACGGCCTGGCGGGAGACCGGAACGGAAAACCCCCGCTGTCAGGGAACGAACCTACCGAACGGAGGTTCCCGGGCGCGCCCTGACATGGATCCGCTCACCCTGAGGACCGAACAGGCTGAGGAACTCCACCGGCTGCGGCCCGGCGTTGCCGAAGGCGTGCGGAGTGCGGGTGTCGAACTCGGCGGCCTCACCGGCCGTCAGCACCAGGTCGTGCGAACCGAGCACCAACCGCAGCCGGCCGGACAGGACGTACAGCCACTCGTGGCCCTCGTGCACCTTCAGCTCCAACTCGGGCTCGGTGCCCCGGCCGGGCGGCATGATCTGCTTGAAGGCGTGCAGGCCGCCGAGGTGGCGGGTGAGCGGGATGATGGTCTGACCGTTCCTGGTCACCGGGCGGGGATGGACCCGGGGGTCGCCGGTGGCCGGGGCGCCGACCAGTTCGTCCAGCGGCACCCGGTACTCCCGGGCCAGCGGCAGCAGCAGTTCCAGGGTCGGCTTGCGCTGCCCGGACTCCAGCCGGGACAGCGTGCTGAGCGAGATCCCGGTGGCGGCGGCCAGTTTGGCGAGGGTGGTGCCGCGCTCGCGGCGCAGGGCGCGCAGCCGGGGGCCCACCGTGGTGAGGACGTTCTCGAAGTCTTCGTCGGCCATGCCTGCCATTCGCCGGGACGGCAAGGGTGTTTGTCAAACCGGCACACCGGTGCACGGGCGCGCGGGCGCGTCGGCGCGCCCTATGCTGTCCGGCCATGCGCATCCACCTCACCCGGGACAGCGTCGCGGCCGGCGACGACGCCGACGCCCCGCACGCCACCGCGCTCGCCCTCCCCGACGGCCTCGACCTGCCGGAGGCGCTCGCCGCCCTCGGACTCCCCCGGCCGTACCTGCCCCTGATCGGCGGCGGCCGCGCCGGCTGGATCCTGCGCACCGGCGACGGCACCCCGCTCGCCGTACTCGCCCAGCAGTGGCCGCGCGCCCGGCCGCTCCCGGGCGTCCGGGGCCCGCTCGCCCGCCTGGCCGGCCCGGACGGCGACGTCCGGCTGCACGCCGAGTACCGGCGCCAGCTGGACCCGGACGCCGAGTACGACCGGCTCGCCGCCGGCTGAGGCCGGCGCACCGGAGCCCGCCGGGGCTTGGCCGCCGCCAGCCCGGGGCGGGCCCGGTGGCTGCGGCTACCGGTACTCGCGCAGGCGCGGCCGGACGCCCAGCGCGGTGAGGGCGAGCGCCACCGCCAGCGCCCCTGCGGCCAGGGCCGCCGTGCCGGCGTCGAGGTCGCCGTCGGTCGCGGCGACCGCCGAGTCCATCGCCCTGGCGTTGACCGCGATGGTGTCCCCGATGGCCGTGCTCAGTTGGTCGAAGTCGTAGTTCGACTGCCCCTGGGAGAGGCCGGTGTTGAGCGTCACCGCCTCCTTGAGCCGGCCCTCGTCGCGCAGCGCGCGGATCTTCCGGTCGTCCTGCTGGTACTGCTGGAAGGCGGCCAGCACCCGCTCGGCGGCGTCCTGCTCGCCGGGGAAGGTGATGTTGTGCAGTTCGGTGCCGAGGTAGCCGCCGAAGGGGACTACCGCGTGGTCGGCGCGGTGCCGGTCGGCGGCGGCCGCCAGTTGGACGTTGTAGTCGGCGAGGGTGGCGCCGTCCAGGCGGGCGATCGTCTGGGTCTTGTCGAGGAAGCTCTGCTCGTAGGCGGCCGCGCGGGACGGGTCGGTGAGGTAGCGGCTCTCGTCGGCGTTCAGGTCGAAGGCGACGGCACGGGCGCGGCTGAGCGCGATCACCGAGTCGTAGGCGTTGCTCTTGGCGGTCACCAGGTGGTCGTCGGCGCGGCTGACCAGGTGCAGGCCGATCGCCAGCACGACGCCGGTGAGCAGCGTGACCGCGGTCAGCGCCGGGTTGACGACGCGGTGGTAGCGCACCGCCAGGACGCGCTGGAGCCCGAGCAGCGCGGCGAGCGCGAACAGGCCGACCGCGAGCAGCCACCACCAGCCGTTGCCGAGGGCGTCGCGGCGCTCGGTGTAGACCTGCTCGACGGTGGCCTCGTTGGCGGCGGTGACCTGGTCGGCGGCGGGCAGCAGTTGCTGGCGCAGCAGGTCGGTGGCCTGGCGGTAGGCGTCCAGGGCGGCGGGCGAGGGTTGGCCGGCCAGGGCCTTGGCCTGCTCCTCCAGCAGCTGGGCGCGGGCCACCAGGGCCTCGTAGCTGCCGAGCCGGCCGAGCACCTGCTGGACGGCGCGCTGGCCGGCCGGGTCGGCGGCCGCGGCCTGGGCGGCCTGCTGGAGGTCGCCGTCGGCCTGGGCGCGGCGCTGCTCGTAGGTGTCGAGGGTCTGCTTGCGCAGCGTCGTGTAGTCGGGGTCGGCGCCGACCAGCAGCAGGTTGGCGGCCTGGGCGTCCATGTCGCTGAGCGCGAAGTAGAGGTCGGCGGCGCGGGTGGCCTGCGGGGCGGCCCGGTGGCCGATGGTGTCGGTGCCGTCGCGGGCCCCGCCGAGGACGGTGGTGGCGGCCGCGCCGAGGCCGATCAGGGCGGCCAGGCTGAGCGCGGTGAGGCCGCGGACCAGGCGCGGGGTGGTCCAGTAGGCGCGGCCGCCGACCGTCCGCGCGCCGTGCCGGAGCCGGGCCAGGGCGCTCGGGCGGGACGTCGGGGCGGCCGGGGCCGGGGCCCTGGCTGGGGTTCGTTCCCCCGCCGGATCGGCTTCCGTCCCCGGGGCCGTCTCCCCCGTCGTGGCCGTCGTGCCCGCTGCCGAGGTGGTCATGGCCGCACGTTCCTCTCCCCCGTCGCACGGTCCGCCGGGGTTTCCTGCTGAAACCGGAGCAGAACCGTTTCTCTCCGCCGGGCGACGCTAGTGCCGCGCCACCTGCGGGAAGCCGCCCCCTGACGGCTCCTTGACGCCGCCGGGCGCCGTTCTTGACGCATCCTTAGCGAGCGTCTCCGGCGCCCGGCGGTGTCCGCCGGTTCGCGGTGGTCCTCAGCGGTTCTCGGCGGTTCTCGGCGGTGGTGAGTGGTGATGGGTGGTGGCGGCGGGTGCCAGCCTGCGGTGGTGGGCGGGTCAGCCCTGCCCGGCCCGGCGGCCGCGGTTCGCCGTGTTCTTCCGCCGGGCCCTCTTCTTGCGGGCGCGCTTGGACATCGTGTGCTCTCCGATTCCGGGGAAGGGCTTCAGGCGGCCTGGCCGACCAACTGGTCCGCCAGCTTGACCAGGCGCTTCAGCGAGCGCTCCTCCTGGGCGGCCTGCGCCACCGGTGCCACCGAACCGCCGTCGTAGTAGGCGCCGTTGGCGACCGCGACGTCCGGCAGGCAGAGCCGGACGACGGCCGCCGCGCCCTCCGCCGCCGGCGCGCCGGCCCGCCCGTACAGCGGCAGCAGCGCCGTGTCGCACAGGCCCGGGTTGAGGCTGACGGCGGTGATGCCGGAGCCGGCCGGGGCCATGTCGGCGGTCGCCATGGTGAGCGCGAGCTGCGACTGCGCGTACGCGGCCACCCGCGAGTACCTCTTCACCCGGTGCGGGTCCGACCAGTTCATCGACGCCGTCCGGTGCAGCGAGGACGAGACGTTGACGATCCGGGCGTCGCCGGACGCCGAGAGCGGCGCCCGCAGCAGCCTGGCCAGCAGGTGCGCGGCCAGGAAGTTGACCTGCAGCGAGACCTCGTTGCCGTCGTCGGTCAGCGTGCAGCGCTCGGGCGCCATCGCGGCGGCGTTGTTGACCAGCAGGTCCAGCGCCGGGTAGTGCTTGACGACCGTGCCGGCCAGCGCCGCGACCTCCGAGAGGCGGGTGAAGTCGGCGGCCAGCTCGACGAGTTGGTCCCGGCGGGCGCCAGCGTCGACCAGCCGGGCGACGGCCGCCTCGGCCTCCGGGGTGGTCCGGGCGTGCACCAGCACGGTGGCGCCCAGCCCGGCGAGCAGCCGGGCGGTCTCCCAGCCGATGCCGGAGGAGGCGCCGGTGACGAGGGCGGTACGAGCGGACAGGGCGGATTCGGACATGACCGTTCCCAGGGTGCGGGGCACCGCCGGCCCTGTCCGGGCCGGGGTGCGGGCTCAAAAGACCTGATGAGATGCGGAACTCGCGCGCCCGCCCGCACCCCGCGCCGATCGGGCGACGGGGCGGGGCGCGGCACGTGCCGTGCCCTCCGGCGGGGAGGCTCGGATCAGCGCACGGCGATGGCGGCCGCGGCGACGCGGACCGGCGGCCGCGGATGCGGCGGGCGGTCGTGGTGGCGTGCCGGGCGGTTCATGCTCCTCATCCAACCGGCGGGCGCGGACCGGGGCAAGCGCCGCGCCGCCGCCCTGACGAATCCCTGACGCCGGGCGAACAGCCGTGCGGTCGGCGCCGGTTGCGGCGGCCGGTCAGTGCTGCCCGCGCGGGGCCGCGCCGGCTTGCGGCGGCACGGCGGAGCCGGTCGGGGCGCCGCGCCCCGCCGTCAGAGCCAGTTGCGGCGCTTGAAGACCACGTACAGCCCGGTGCAGACCAGCGCCATCAGCCCGATCGCGAACGGGTAGCCGAACGCCCACTTGAGCTCCGGCATGATCTCGAAGTTCATCCCGTAGACGGTGCCGATCAGCGTCGGCGCGAAGAGGATCGCCGCCCAGGAGGAGATCTTCTTGATCTCGTCGTTCTGCACGTGCCCGGCCTCGGCGAGCTGCTTCATCTCCTCGTTCTGCCGCTGCGAGACCAGCGTCGCGTTCACGGTCAGGATGTTCTGCAGCATCTGCCGGAAGCCGTCCACCCGCTCGGCGGCGTAGGTGGCGTGGTCGGCGACGTCGCGCAGGTAGCGCTGCAGCTCGTCGTCGGTGCCGTACTTGCCGAAGCCCGCCTCCAGGCTCCTCATGATCTCCAGCAGCGGCCGGGTGGCCCGCTGGAGCTCGATCACCTCGCGGGACAGCTCGTAGATGCGCCGGGAGACCTGCGGGTCGCCGCCGAACACCTCCGTCTCGATCTCGTCGATGTCGTGCTGGAGCCCGGCGATCACCGGCGCGTAGCCGTCCACCACGGCGTCCAGCACCGCGTACAGCACCGCCTCCGGGCCGAGCGCGAGCAGGTCCGGATCCGTCTCCAGGCGGCGGCGCACCGCGGAGAGGTCCGGCGCCTGGGAGTGGCGGACGGTGAGCACGAAGTCGGGGCCCACGAAGAGGTGGATCTCGCCGAAGTCGACCTCCTCCGCCTCGTCCAGGTAGCGCGCGGCGCGCAGCACCACGAACAGCGTGTCGCCGTAGCGCTCCAGCTTCGGCCGCTGGTGGGCGACGATGGCGTCCTCGACGGCCAGTTCGTGCAGGTTGAACCGGTCCGCCGCCTCCAGCAGCTGCGCCTCGGCCGGGCGGTACAGGCCGATCCAGGCCATCGCGCCGGGCCGGTCGGGCAGTTCGCGGTAGATGTCGGCGAGGTTCGCCGGTGCGTCGATCCGCCGCCCGTCCCGGTAGACCGCCGCGTCCACCACGGAGCGCTCCAGGGTGACCGGCTCGACGGGCTGGTCGGGCCGCGGATCCATCGAGTGCTCCGGCGCCGGCTGCGCGTCGGCGGGGCCGGCGCCCCCGGCGGGGCGGGAGAACGGACGCTTGCTCGCGCGCACGGCGCGCACACGCCAGTCGGACATGGCGGATACCTCCACGGTGGGTGCCCGGCCACCGTCCGGGGACGGCGGGCCGGAGGCGCCCGGCCGGCCACCACGCGCACGGCGCGACCGGCGGCACCTCGTCCAGTGACGAGGTCAGCGCCGCGCGGGAGCCGTACGGGAGGAGGAACGCCGGGGGCCGCGAATGGTGCGGGACAACCGGGGGCGGGGCCGACTTCGACCCGGACTACTGCACTCCACGGCTCTCACCTCCTCGGCTCCGCGCGCCCGCGCACCGAAAGGGGGGCCTGCACAACTCCCGCCGAGTGTAGTACCCGCTCCCGGGTGCCTCCCACCGCCCGCCCCCGGGGGCCCGCGCGGCAGCATTCCGGGCCGGTCGTGCGCCCGGCGCGTTCGGGCACCAACGGCCGCCCGCACCCTGCCCGTTCATCCCGTCGATACGGCTACAGGACTGGCACCGTCCGACTACGCTACGTGTCATGACTTCTTCACAGACGCCCCCCGGGCGGGGCACGGCGGTGGTGATCGGCGGCGGGCTGGCCGGCACGGTGGCGGCCTGGGCCCTGCGCGGGTTCGCCGAGCGGATCGTGGTGGTGGAGCGGGACCGCTACCCGGCGGAGCCCACGTTCCGGGCCGGGGTGCCGCAGGGCCGGCACGCGCACCTGGTGCTGGAGGCCGGGCACCGGGCGCTGGAGGAGATGATGCCCGGCATCAAGAAGGAGCTCACGGAGGCGGGCGCGGTGCGGGTCGCCGTCTCGGGCGATCTGAAGTGGCTCAGCTCGGCGGGGTGGATGGCGCAGTACCCGGCGCAGCTCGCCTTCCTCTCCTGCACCCGGCCGGTGCTGGACAAGGCGGTGCTGGACCGGGTCCGCGCCGATCCCACGATCGAGTTCCTGGAGGGCGCCGACGTGGTCGGCCTGCTCGGGTCGGCCCGCGCGGTGACCGGCGTCAAGGTCCGCGACCGCGGGCCCGAGCGCGGCGAAGTCCGGGAGATACCGGCCGAGTTGGTGGTGGACGCGGCCGGCCGCGCGACCTCGGTGCCGGACTGGCTGGCGGAGCTGGGCCACCCGCCGGTGCCCGAGGAGCGGGTGGACGCGGGCGTCGCGTACTCCTCCCGGCTGTTCCACCGCCCGGCCGGCGTCGACATCGGCCACAAGGCGATCTACCTGCAGACCAAGGCACCCGACGCGCCCCACCTGGGGGTGCTGCTGCCGGTCGAGGGCGACCGCTGGATCGTCAGCGTCGCCGGCATGCGCGGGGCCGAACCCGAGCCCGGCGAAGCCGGGTTCACCCAGCAGCTGGCCCGGCTGCGCGACCCGAGCATCCGCGAGGCGCTCCAGCAGGCCGAGCCGGCCGGCGAGGTGCGCGGCTTCGTGCCCGGCCCCGGCATCCGGCGGCACTACGAACGCAGCGCCCCGGACGGCCTGGTGGTGGTCGGCGACGCCGCCAGCACCTTCAACCCGGTGTACGGGCAGGGCGTCACCGTCGCCCTGTTCTGCGCCCGGGAGCTGCGCCGCACCGCCCTGCGCCACGGCGGCATCGGCCACGCCACGGCCCGGGACGCCCGGCGCGCGATCGCGGCCGTCTCCAAGAACCCGTGGGTGATGTCCTGCACCGAGGACGTCCGCTTCGCCGCCACCACCGGCGGCCCCTCCGGCGCCCTGCTCGCACTCCAGCACCGCTTCCTCGACAAGGTGCTGGCCGGCGCCGCCCGCGACCCGGCGGTCACCGCCGCGTTCCACGAGGTGATGTCGCTGGTCTCCCCGCCGACGCTGCTGTTCCGCCCGTCGCTCCTCGCCGCCATCCTGCGGAGCTGACCAGCCGGGGGCGCCCTCGGGTGAGGAGAACCGACCTGCTCCGCGACCGCTGCCGACCAGGGGCGCGCCCGGCCCGCCGCGCGCCCGGCCGGAACCGTCAGACGGGGTCCAGGTGCGCGGCCACGTACGGCACGGCGACCTGCTCCAGGGCGCCGCGGCCGAACGCCGGGTGGACGTTGACCTCGAAGACCACGCCGCCGCTCTCGGCGGCGAGGTCGACACCGGCCAGCGGCAGGCCGAGGCAGGCGACCGCGCGGATCGCCAGGTCCGCGAGCCCCCGGGGCAGTTCGGCGGTGGCGAGCGGGGCGGAGACGGCGCCGCGGCTCTCGTTGCAGGGGGCATCCGGATCCGCCTGCACGTGTTCGACGACCCGGACCACCCGGCCGTCGAGCACCACCACCCGGTACTGGTGGCGGCGGCCGTCCGGGGTGAAGTTGCGGGCGTCCCGGGCGATCAGCCAGTCCGCCCCGTCGCGCTCGTAGTGCCGTGCGGCGGAGGCGAGTTGGGCGTGGGTGGTGACGTGGAAGACGTCGTCGCCGCCCATCCCGACGCAGGGCCGGGCCCAGACGTCGCCGCCGAGCCGGTCGAAGGCCTCGGCGGCGGCCCGCGGGCTCGGCCGGGACAGCGAGACGGTCGGCATGTGCGCGACGCCGTCGCGGGTGAAGCGGGCCACCGTGAGGTCCTTCTCGGTGGCCGACCGCCAGGCCTGCACATCGGTGCCGAGCGAGCGGGCGCCGTGCGCGCCCAGCAGCCGCTGGAAGGGCGCGAAGTCGCGGCGCCGGTGCGGCGGGATCTCGTAGACCACGACGGCGTCGGCCGCCACGCTGCGGCCGTCCACCTCCAGGCGCAGCCCGCCCTCGCCGTCGGGGCGGATCCGGCCGCCCCCGCCGGTCATGAAGTGCCGGGCGTCGAACAGCACGGGCGCCCGGCCGGTGAGGGCCCTGGCGGCGGCGACGAGGACGTCCCGGCTTCCTTCGGTCGAACTGTGATCAGTCAGGAGAACGAGCTCACGTCGACCCATGCGGGTCATGGAAGCGCGGGGCCCGCGCCCCGACAAGGGGGCCCCACGAGCCAACACCCGCCCCACTGGCCGAAACCCGCGCGGGCGCAGTGCGCTCCCCCCGGTAATTCGGATGCGGACGCTCCACCCGCCCCGCTACCCTGGGCCGCATGTCTACGCCCCGAATTTCCTAGCCGACGGACCGCCTCCACACCACCCGTGTGTCCGTTCGCTGTTTCGGAGCGTTATCCCATGATCACCACCCGTGGTGTCGACCTGCGCGTCGGCGCCCGCCTGCTGCTGTCCGACATCACCGTCCACATCGCCCCCGGCGACCGGATCGGCCTGGTCGGCCGCAACGGCGCCGGCAAGACGACCCTGCTCGCCACCCTCGCCGGACAACTGCCGCCCGCCGCCGGGACGGTCACCCGCACCGGCCCCGTCGGCTACCTCCCGCAGGACTCCCGCGCCGCCGACCCGTCCGCCACCGTCACCGACCGCATCCTGTCCGCCCGCGGCCTGGCCACCGCCGTCCGCGCGCTGCGCGCCGCCGAGGAGGCGATGGCGCAGGCCGACGGACCGCAGGACCAGCGCCGGGCCATGGACGCCTACACCCGCGCCGAGGCCGAGTTCCAGTCCCGGGGCGGCTACGCGGCCGAGGCCGAGGCCGCCCGCGTCGCGGCCGGCCTCGGACTGCCCGCCCGGGTCATGGACACCCCGGTCGGCACCCTCTCCGGCGGCCAGCGCCGCCGGGTCGAGCTGGCCCGGATCCTCTTCGCCGACCACGGCACCCTGCTGCTCGACGAACCCACCAACCACCTCGACGCCGACTCCGTCGCCTGGCTGCGCGGCTTCCTCGCGGCCCACCAGGGCGGGCTGGTCCTGATCAGCCACGACCTCGGCCTGCTCGCCGACACCGTCAACCGGGTCTTCCACCTCGACCCGCAGCGCGCCGCGATCGACGTCCACAACACCGGCTGGCGGGCCTACCTCGACCAGCGCGCCGCCGACGAACGCCGCCGCACCCGGGAGCGGGCCAACGCCGAACGCAAGGCCGCCGCCCTGCACGCCCAGGCCGACCGGATGCGGGCCAACGTCGCCACCGCCACCAGCGCCCGCAGCATGGCCCGCCGCGCCGACCGGATGCTCGCCGACCTCGAACCCGCCCGGCAGGCCGAACGGACGGCCCGGATCCGGCTGCCCGAACCCGCCCCCTGCGGCCGGATGCCGCTCGGCGCGATCAGCCTCGCCAAGGCCTACGCCGGCCGCCCGGTGCTCACCGGCCTCGACCTGGCCGTCGACCGGGGCAGCCGGATGGTCGTGCTCGGCCTGAACGGCGCCGGCAAGACCACGCTGCTGCGCATCCTGGCCGGCCACGAGAGCCCCGACACCGGGCGGGTGGTGCCCGGCCCGGGCCTGCGGCTCGGCTACTTCGCGCAGGAGCACGACACCCTCGACCCGGCGCGCAGCGTCCGCGACAACCTCGCCCAGGCCGCGCCCCACCTGAGCGACGGCGAGCTGCGGCACGTCCTCGGCGCGTTCCTGTTCCGCGGCGACGACGCCGACAAGTCGGCCGGGGTCCTCTCCGGCGGTGAGAAGACCCGGCTGGCGCTGGCCGGCCTGGTCCACTCCGGCGCCAACGTCCTGCTGCTCGACGAGCCCACCAACAACCTCGACCCGGCCTCCCGGGCGGAGGTGCTGGCGGCGGTCGGCACCTACCCGGGCGCGATCGTGATGGTCACCCACGACCCGGGTGCCATCGAGGCCCTGCGGCCCGACCGCGTCCTGCTCCTCCCGGACGGCGACGAGGACCTGTGGCACGACTCCTACCTGGACCTGGTCGCCCTGGCGTGAGCGGCGCCGTGTGACGTCGTCGCGTGACGTCGTCGCGTGACGGTGCCGTCAGCCGGGCCTGAACCGTCCTACGGCTTGCGCGCCTCGATCAGGAAGCGCGCGGAGTGGGCGACGAACGGCCCCTCCGCCCGGATCAGGGCGTCCAGTTCGCGCAGCCGGTCCCGGTGGGCCGCCACGGTGAAGCCCGGGACCATCCAGATCACCTTGCGCAGGAAGTACACCACCGCGCCGATGTCGAGGAACTCCATCCGGAGCCGCTCGGAGCGCAGGTCCTCCACCTCCAGCCCGGCGTCCCGCGCGGCGGCGCGCTCGTCCTCCGGGCGGCGGGCCCGGCGTGCCTCGGGCTGCGGGCCGAGGAAGTACTCGACCAGTTCGAAGCCGGACGCCGGCCCCACGTGCTGGGCGCAGTAGGTGCCGCCGGGCCGCAGCACCCGGGCGATCTCCGACCACCAGGCCTTCACCGGATGACGGCTGGTGACCAGGTCGAAGGCCCCGTCGCCGAACGGCAGCGGCGGCTCGTCCTGGTCCGCGACCACCACCACGCCCAGCGGGTGCAGCAGGCCGGTGGCGCGCGCGACGTTCGGCGGCCAGGACTCGGTGGCCGCCATGGTGGCCGGAAGCGCTCCGCGCTGCGCGGCGGCGGGCATGCCGGGGGCGGGCATGCCGGGGGCGGGCATGCCGGGGGCGGACTGTCCTGCGACAGGCTGTCCTGTGACGGGCTTCGCAGCGGCGAGCCGGGCCGCGCCGGCCAGCACCTCGCCGCCGCCCGTCTGGATGTCCAAGGCCGCCGAGGCCCGGCCCAGCCGCTCGGCCAGCAACCGCTGGTAGCCCCAGGACGGCCGTTCCTCGGTGGCGCGGCCGGAGAGCCAGGAGAAGTCCCAGCCGTCCACGGACACCGCCTCGGCCTCGGCGATCAGCTCTTCGAAGGTGCGCATACCGGCATCATCCCGGTGGCCCGCCTGCCCGGCTAACCGCTTCACCCTCCGGGTCGCCTCGCAGACCGCCATCCATCGCTCCACCTCCTGGGCCCTCACCCAGTCCCGGCTCACCACCCTCGCCCCCTGATCCCGGCCGGCCCCGACGACTGCACGATCCGCACCGGCCGGGACAATTCCGGGGTGCTGTTGACATGGATCGCCGAAATAGCGGACGAACCGCTGATACTGGAGCCGAGCGACCGGCGGGTCGAGTGGCGGACCAACACCTGGTACCTGAGCGCGGAGGACGAGGACAGGTGGTCCCTGTCCGTGACCGAGGTGGTCGCCGCCTTCGAACGGACCGCTCAGGCCATCCGGCTCCGTATCCATGCGCTGGGCTTCGCCGGGGTGGCGACCTTCTACGTGTGGCACGACGAACAGGCCGACCAACTCCGCTGCTCCACCGGCTCGGTGGCCGTCGACGAACTTCCGTTCGGCGGCAGCTACCTGCCCTCCGACGACCTCGCTCCGGTCGTCGAGGGCTTCCTGAGCGACCGACGGCCAGCCGGGACCAACCCGTCGGACCAGACCGCGCCCGATGCCATGCCTCCCTTCCCCGTCTGGGTCCGCGACGTCGGACCGGCCTCACGCTGACCTGTCCCGCAGCCCGCCGAGGGCGGCGTCGAGCGCGGCCGGCCGGGATTCGCGGCTCAGCGGCCTGTGCCGGGGGCCGGGCCGGTCAGGTCTCGCGCTGCGGGTGGTACTCGGACTCGGGTATGCCGAAGGTCCAGGCGACCCCGGCGCGGGCGGTGCGGGTGCTCGGCGGGACGCGCAACCAGTAGGTGCGGAAGGTGCCGTCGGGCTCGGCGGTCGAGTTGACGACCTCGACCATGACCACCGGTTCGTCGTCGGGCAGGGTGATCCGCCAGAGCACCCCGGTCTCGTCGCGGTGGATGGGCTCGGCGCCGGAGTCGGCCAGGTAGCGCTCGTAGCCGTAGTGCTCCAGCAGGACGCGGCGCAGTTCGGCGTTCTCCTCGGTGCGGATCCGCTCGACGGTGACGTCGGCCAGCCCGGCCAGGAACTCGGCGGGCACGGGCATGCCGCGCCAGGCGTGCAGGGCGAAACCGTCGGCGTACTCCAGGGCGGGGCCGTCCGCCCGGTCGAGGCGCCCGGCCTCGTCGCGGTGCAGCGCGACGGGGCGCTCGCTGACCAGCACGACGTCCTGGTACGGCCACCACCAGCCGGCCTCGCGGGCCACCCCGGCGAGCGGCGCGACGGCCTCGGCGCTGCCCCCGGCCGCGGTGGAGGCGGCCTCGAAGGCGGCGAACCAGGGAGCGTCGTGCTGGCCGCGCACGGCGTCGAGCAGGGCGAGCCGGACGGTGGTGCGCCGGGCGCGGGCGGCGGCGGCCTCGTCGTCCGAGGCCTCCTCACGGTCGGCCTCGGGGGCGAGCCGGTCGAGGACCGCCGTGCGGATGCGATCGGCGAGCGGGGTGGTGACCGGGCCGAGCTCGCCGCCGGTGAGTGCCCAGTGCGCCGCCCACCCGGCCGCGCCGACCTCCTCGACGGCCCGCCGCCGGGCCTGCTCCCAGGGCCCGGTGCGCACGGCCTCGCGCACGCTCACCGCGCCGGCGGCCCGCAGCTGCAACGCCGCCTCGGCGGCGGCGAACGGCGAGCCGAACCAGCGGACGGCCGTGGGCTCGGGCAGCCCGGCCGCCCGGTAGGCGGCCCGGACCGCGTGCTCGGCCGCCGAGCGGTCGGCCGGCCCGGTGGCCGCCGCAGCGGCCCGCCAGCGGGCCGTCACCTCGGCGGGCCCGGCCGTCACCGCGCCCGCCGGGCGGTCGGGAATCGTCGTCTCCATCGTCTGCTCCGTTCCCGGCCGGGCTCCCCGCCCGGCCGCCTGCTTCCGTTCCGTTCGACACTGCGCGTACCACGCTGCACATTCCGCGTTGCACGCCGCGCCCGCCCACCCGTGCACGCGCCGCCTGCCGTCGCCCGACGCCGGGCCACCCGCCCGGCTGCCGGTCCGTCAGCCGTCGGCCCGCTCGTCGGGCCCCGCGTCAGTCCGCGACCACCCGCACTGCGCCCGGGGTGTACTCGCGCTGGCGCACCACCCGGTACCAGCTCTTCGGCAGCGGTATCGCCGCATGCTCCTCGTGCACCACCCGGCCGCCCTCGGGCAGGTGCAGCCAGCCCGCGCCGAACGGACCGGCCTCCCGGCGCAGTTCCCCGGGACCGACCACGGCGTGCGCGTGGCCGGTGACCTCCCCGAGGGCCAGCACCATCCGGCCCCGGCCGTCCCGGGGCTGGACGGCCAGCGCGGCCACCCTGGGCGGCACGGCGCCCTCCTCGACCGGCACGATCAGCACATCGCCCTGGCGGTACATCAGTCCTCCCTCGCCGTACGACCGGATTCCGGCGACTTCCGGAATCCCGGGCTCCGCCGCGCTGTTCGCGGTCACGTTCCGGAGCCACGACCAGAACGTAGACCAAGGGTCTGACAACGCGCCCGGCCCGCCACCCGGCCACCGGATTGTCGGACCCGACTGGTAGACACGTGTTCGGCCCCGACCCCTGAGGAGCAGCGCATGACCGTCAACCACCACATCGAGCAGTTCCACGGTCTCCCGGTCTTCGACTTCGTCCAGGCCCTGGACGAGGCCGCCGACGCCGGCGACGCGGCAGCCATGACCCTGCCGGAGCCGGCGGCGGCCGCCTGGCGTATCGGCCTGCACTACGACTCCGAGGAGGCCTTCACCAAGCGCTGGCGGCAGTTCCTCGACACGGTCGACACCGAGCGCGTGACAGCCGTGGTGATCGGCCCGTGGTTCTCCGACGAGCCGGAGCAACTCGACGCCGCCCTGGCCGCGATCGTCGAGGCGGCGGGCCGGCTGCCCGCGCTGCGAGGGCTCTTCGTCGGCGACGTCACGTACGAGGAGAGCGAGATCTCCTGGTTGGAGATGTGCGACGTCACCCCGCTGCTGACGGCCTACCCCGAGCTGACCGAGTTGGTGGTGCGCGGCGGCAACGACTTGAAGCTGACACCCGTGCGCCACGAGGCGCTGCGAGCGCTGCGCTTCGAGGCCGGCGGCCTGCCGGCCTCGGTGGTGCGGGCGGTGGCCGGCTGCGACTTCCCCGTCCTGGAGCGGCTCGAACTCTGGCTCGGCGTCGACAACTACGGTGGCGACGCCACGCTGAACGACCTCGCCCCCTTCCTGGACGGCACGCGCTTCCCCGCAGTGCGCCATCTGGGCCTGCAGAACAGCGAGTTCGAGGACGCCATCGCGGCCGCCGTGGCGCACGCGCCGGTGGTGGCCCGGCTGGAGTCGCTCAGCCTCGCCATGGGCGTGCTGACCGACCAGGGCGCCACCGCCCTGCTGGAGGGCCAGCCCCTCACCCACCTGCGCGCCCTCGACCTGCACCACCACTTCCTCACCGGGGAGGTGCAGCAGCGCCTCACCGAGGCCCTGCCGGGCGTCGAGCTCGACCTCTCCGAGGCCGGAAAGCCCGACGACCGGTGGCGCTACGTCGCCGTGGCCGAGTAGCCGTCACCGACCGCGCGCGCCCGACGCCGCCGCACCGCCGCACCGCCGCACCGCCGCACCGACCAGCCCACCACGCCCATCCGTCTGGAACCGACATGACCGTCTCCCGCCACCCCGACCGCTTCCACGACCTGCCGATCCGCGACTTCACCCCCGACGACGGCACCCGCACGCCGCCCGCCGTCGGCCCGGTCGCCTGGCGGCTCGCCCTGGACTACGACGCGAAGATCGACTTCGCGCAGCTCTGGCAGGCCTTCCTCGACACCGTCGACCCTGCCGGAGTCCGCGCCCTGGTGATCGGCCCCTGGTGGCGCGGCGACTACGTCTCCGTGGCCGCCACCGTCGCCGCCGTCGCCGCGGAGGCGGAACGCCTGCCCGCCCTGGAGGCGCTCTTCCTCGGGGACGTGACCTACGACGAGTGCGAGATCTCCTGGATGGAGATGGGCGACGTCACCCCGCTGCTGACGGCCTTCCCCGGGCTGACCGAGCTGACCGTCCGCGGCGGCACGGGCCTGAGCCTCCAGCCGGTGCGGCACGACCGGCTGGCCGCGCTGCGCTTCGAGGCCGGCGGCCTGCCGGCCCGGGTGGTGCGGGCGGTGGCGGCTTCCGAGCTGCCGGCGCTGGAGCGCCTGACGCTCTGGCTCGGCGTGGACGAGTACGGCGGTGACGCCACGATCGACGACCTCGGGCCCTTCCTGGACGGCACCCGCCTCCCGAGCCTGCGCCACCTCGGGCTGGCCAACAGCGAGTTCCAGGACGAGATCGCCTCGGCCGTCGCGCACGCGCCCGTGGTGGCCCGGCTGGAGTCGCTCGACCTGTCCATGGGCGTGCTCTCCGACGACGGCGTCGCCGCCCTGCTGGAGGGCCAGCCGCTCACCCACCTGCGTGCCCTCGACCTGCACCACCACTACGTCAGCGAGGAGCTGCAGCAGCGCCTCACCGAGGCCCTGCCCGGGGTCGCGCTCGACCTCTCCGAGGCCGAGGACCCCGAGGAGGACGAGGACGACGGGGACCGCTACGTCGCGGTCGCCGAGTAGGCGGGTGACGGCACGATGACACCGCGGCTGACCGTCCTGGGCAATCCCGGGCACCGGCGGGTGACGCTGTTCGCCGCCGCCGCCCGGGCCGCCGGGCTGCCCGAGCCCGCCGTCCTGCCCTGGCTGGACGTGCTGCGCGGCGACTACCGGCTGCCCGAGGACGGCCTGCTGCGGATCGAGTCGCCCGGCGAGGAGGCCCTGGTCGACGAAATGCTGCGCGGCCCGGCGCTCGGCCCGTCCTACGCACCGACCCGGGTCGAGGGCACGGCAGCCTGGTACGCGGGGGTGACGGCCGCGCTGCGCGAGCTGGCCGGGCGCCCCGGCGTACGGCTGCTGGGCGATCCGGAGGAGATCGCCGTGATGTTCGACAAACGGCGGGCACACGCGCTCCTCGCCGCCGCCGGGGTGCCGGTACCCCGGGCGCTGGGCGGCGAGGTCACCGGCTGGGAGCAGTTGCGCGGGCGGCTGGCCACGGCCGGCCTGCGCCGGGTCTTCGTCAAGCCCGCGCACGGCTCCTCCGCCTCCGGGGTGACGGCCCTGCAGTTCGGGCCGCGCGGGCAGGTCCTGGCCACCACTTCGGTCGAGCTGGCCGACGGGCTGCTGCACAACTCGCTGCGGGTCCGCCAGTACCGCGGCGAGCGGGAGGTGGCCGAGATCATCGACCGGCTGGCACCGGACGGGCTGCACGTCGAGCAGTGGATCCCGAAGGCCGCGCAGTCCGGCCGCTCGGCCGACCTGCGCGTGGTGGTGGTCGCCGGCCGGGCCACCCACGCGGTGGTGCGCACGAGCGCGCAACCGATGACCAACCTGCACCTCGGCGGCGCCCGGGGCAGCCTCGACCTGGCCCGGGAAGCCGCCGGGCCCGCATGGCCGGCCCTGCTGGAGACGGCCGAGCGCGCGGCGGCCTGCTTCCCCGGCTCGTTGATGGTCGGGGTCGACGTCCTGCCCACGGCAGGCTGGCGGCGCGCCCTGGTCGGCGAGGTCAACGCCTTCGGCGACCTGCTCCCCAACCTCACCGGCCTGCCCGGCGGCCCCGCCGAGGGCCTCGACACCTACGGCGCCCAGCTCGCCGCCCTCACCGGGGCCACCGGCCGCACCACCGGAACGCCCCTCCCCACCCCGACGGACCACCAGATCACGGAACCCTCCCGATGAACCACCAGACCTCCCCCCACACCCAGGCTCCCGCTCCGGCCCCCGACATGAACACGGTCGTCGGCACGCACGACCTGCTGCTCGTCACGCTCGACACGCTCCGCTTCGATGTCGCCGAGGAACTGGCCGCCGCAGGCCGCATCCCGCACCTCGCCGCCTTCCTCCCCGGCGGCCGCTGGGAGCGCCGGCACGCGCCCGGCAGCTTCACCTACGCCTCCCACCAGGCGATCCTGGCCGGTTTCCTGCCCACCCCGGCCTCCCCCGGCGGCCCCCACCCGCGCCTGTTCGCGGCCCGCTTCGCCGGCTCCGAGAGCACCGCCCCGCGCACCTGGGTGTTCGACGCACCGGATCTGCCGACCGCCCTCGCCGCCGCCGGGTACCGGACGGTCTGCATCGGCGGCGTGGGCTTCTTCAACAAGCAGGGCCCGCTCGGCTCGGTGCTGCCCGGCCTGTTCCAGGAGAGCCACTGGGATCCCGGGATGGGCGTGCCGTCCCCGACGTCCTTCGAGGAGCAGGTCGCCCGGGCGGAGCGGGTCGCCGCCGAACAACCCGCCGGGCAACCGCTGTTCCTGTTCCTGAACGTCTCGGCACTGCACCAGCCCAACTGGTTCCACCTGCCCGGCGCCACCCGTGAGCACGGCGACTCCCGGGCCAGCCACGCCGCCGCCCTGGAGTACGTGGACGCCCACATCGGCCGGCTCTTCGCGGCGATGAGCTCCCGCCGCCCCTGCTTCGCGATCGTCTGCTCGGACCACGGCACGGCGTACGGCGAGGACGGCTACACCGGGCACCGGATCGGCCACGAGGTGGTCTGGACCGTCCCGTACGCCCACTTCACCATCCCCGCAGCCGTCCCCGATGCCGCCCCCGCAGCCGTCGCAGCCAGCCCTGCCACCGCTGCCGTCCCCACCACCGCCACCGCCGCCACCGAGGAGCGCGCATGACCACCACACCCCCGCGCCCCGACTCGCCCTACCAGTCCTACGTCTACGCCTACCCGCACAAGACCGCCTACCGCCCGCTGCCCGAGCGCCCGGGGCTGCGCGAGCTGTGGGCCGGCGAGGCGCAGGACGCGCTCTCGCTCTACCTGCACATCCCGTTCTGCGAGGTCCGCTGCGGCTTCTGCAACCTGTTCACCAGGATCGGCAGCCCCGAGGGCCTGACCACCGCGTACCTGGACGCCCTGGAGCGCCAGGCGGTGGCCGTCCGCACCGCGCTGGACGAGGGCGCGCGCTTCGCGCTGGCCGCCTTCGGCGGCGGCACACCCACCTATCTGACGGCCCGCGAGCTGGAGCGGCTGTGCGACATCGCCGAGCGGCGGATGGGCGCCGACCTGCGGGCGATACCGCTCTCGGTGGAGGCCTCCCCCGCCACCGCGACCGCCGACCGGCTGGAGGTCCTGGCCGCCCGGGGCACCACCCGGCTGAGCCTCGGCATACAGTCCTTCGTCGACGCCGAGGCCCGCTCCGCCGTGCGCCCGCAGAAGCGGGCCGAGGTGGAGGCGGCCCTCGACCGGATCCGTGCCGCCGGGTTCCCGGTGCTCAACATCGACCTCATCTACGGCATCGACGGCCAGTCCGAGGCCAGTTGGCTGCA
This sequence comes from Kitasatospora sp. NPDC057940, assembly GCF_042887425.1. Lineage (NCBI taxonomy): Bacteria > Bacillati > Actinomycetota > Actinomycetes > Kitasatosporales > Streptomycetaceae > Kitasatospora > Kitasatospora sp. NPDC057940. The sequence continues at coordinate 108,056 of NZ_JBHVPH010000018.1, read as the reverse complement.
GTCGCTGGACGCCGCGCTCGCCTGGCAGCCCGAGGAGCTGTACCTCTACCCGCTCTACGTGCGCCCGCTCACCGGCCTGGCCCGGCGCGGCGAGCAGGAGAGCCACTCCGCCTGGGACACCCGCCGGCTCGCGCTCTACCGCACCGGCCGCGACCACCTGCTGGCCCAGGGCTACGAACAGGTGTCGATGCGGATGTTCCGCCGTGCCGCTTCCCCACAGGCCGGGGCGAGCGAGTACGCCTGCCAGACGGACGGCATGGTCGGCCTGGGCTGCGGCGCCCGCTCCTACACCTCGCGGCTGCACTACTCCTTCGACTACGCGGTGAACGCCACCGAGGTGCGCGGAATCATCGACGACTTCGTCGCCACCGAGGACTTCCACCACACCGAGGTGGGGCACCGGATGAGCGGCGAGGAACCACGCCGACGGCACCTGGTGCAGTCCCTGCTCCAGGCCGAGGGCATGCCGCTGGCCGACTACCGGGCCCGCTTCGGCAGCACACCGGCCGCCGACTTCCCGGCGGAGCTGGCCGAGTTCACCGCGCGCGGCTGGCTCGCCGATGTCCAGGACCGCCTGGTGCTCAGCCCGGAGGGCCTGGCGCACTCGGACGCGGCCGGGCCGATGCTGTTCTCGCCCGAGGTCCGGGCCCTGATGACGGCGTACGAGGCGAAATGACCTTCCTCGGCCTGCCGTCCACCACCCCGCCCGCACCGCGCACACCGGGCGCACCGCCCGCACCGAGCCCCGAGAGCGCACCGACCGACGCGGCCGACGGTGGGCGCGACCTCACCCTGCTCTACCGTGGCCCGCTCGCCTCCTGCGACTACGACTGCCCCTACTGTCCGTTCGCCAAGCGCCGCGACACACCCGATCAACTGCGCGCCGACCGCGCGGCCTTGGAGCGGTTCACCGGCTGGGCGGCCGACCGGGCGGGCAGTGGTGACACCCTCGCCCTGCTGTTCACGCCCTGGGGCGAGGGCCTGGTGCGGTCCTGGTACCGACGGGCGCTGGTCGAGCTGAGTCGGCTCCCGCACGTACGCCGGGTGGCGATCCAGACCAACCTCAGCTGCCGGACCGACTGGCTCGCCGAGGCCGATCCCGACACCCTCGCGCTCTGGGTGACGTACCACCCCGGCCAGGTCACCCGGGAGCGTTTCCTCGCCAAGTGCCGGGAGCTGGACGCCATGGGCGTGCGCTACAGCGTCGGCGTGGTCGGCCAGCCCGAGCACCTGGCCGAGGCCCGCCGGCTGCGCGCCGAGCTCGACGCAGGCGTCTACCTCTGGGTCAACGCCGCCGAGGGCCGCACCTACACCGACGCCGAGGCCGCAGACTGGGCGGCCGTCGACCCGCACTTCGGCTACAGCCGGCACGCCCACCCCAGCGCCGACCGCCCCTGCCGCACCGGCGAGTCCGTGCTCTCCGTGGACGGCGACGGCACCGTCCGCCGCTGCCACTTCGTCCGGGACGTCCTCGGCAACCTGTACGACGGCTCCTACCGCACCCAACTGCGGGCGCGCGGCTGCCCGTTGCCGGTCTGCGACTGCCACATCGGCTACGTCCACCTGGAGACCCTGCCGCTGTACGAGCTGTTCGGCGCCGGCGTGCTGGAGCGGGTGCCACACGACTGGCCACCGCGCGGCTGAGGCCGGGCGGCGGGACGCGACAACCCGATTGCCGGACGTGGCCGCCACCCGTGAAAGCCCGAACGACCTTGCAGGACCCTCCGCGACCGCCCGCACACGCCCCGGCTCCGCCCCGACTCCAGCCCGGCGCGCCCCACCGCCGCCCATCGCCGCCCATGCCCCTCCCCCGTGGGCGCCCGCCCGCCGACGTCCCTAGCCTGGAAGCAGGAGGAGGCGAAGCACCATGCTTGGAGACGCACCACTGCAGGCCGTCATCCCCGCCGCCGACCTCGCCCGCGCGAGGAGTTTCTACACCGACACCCTCGGCCTCAAGCTCGCCGAGGAGACCGACGAGGAACTGGTCTGCGACTGCGGCGGCACCCAGTTCACGATCTACCACACCCCCAGCGGCGGACAGGCCGCCCACACCCTCGCCAGCTTCAAGGTCGCCGACCTCGACGACGCGATGTCCGCCCTGCGTGAGCGCGGCATCACGTTCGAGGAGTACGACTTCCCCGGGCTGACGACCGTCAACGGCATCGCCGAACGCGACAACCTGCGCGCCGCCTGGTTCAAGGACAGCGAGGGCAACATCCTCTGCCTGGCCCAGGCTGTCAGCCGGTAGCGCAACCCCCCATCCCCACCCCCCCAGGCAGAATCCGCCGCCCCGCCCGCTCACCACGAGCAGACGGGGCAGCATCCACGCGACCGCCGGACGACCGGCGCCCCGCCCGCAACGGCTGTGCCGGTACCACCGGTTCTGCTCCCGCCCGGCCCGGACAGGGTCAGCGCATGCCCTCGTGCCGGGGGACCCCGTGCCGCAGCCGGTGCTCCGCGAGGCGCTTCCGGTCGACGACGTGATCCGCCGTCTCTCGCAGCCGGCCCAGCACGGAGCTGTCGTCGCGGCTCACCACCGTGAGGTCGTCGTTGACGATCAACATGCCGAAGTCGAACAGCACGTGGTGGTTGGCACACAGGCAGAGAACGTTGTCGACGGTGTCCGACCCGTGGTGCGGTCTCCCCAGGGGCGTGATGTGTGCGGCCTCGGCGTAGGCGCCGCCCGGGACCACCATGCGAACACCGCACACCTGACAGGTGTAGTCGTGCGCACGTTTCACGTGGGTGGCGATCGCGGTGTTCCGGACGACGCGCTCGACCGACGTCGCGGACCGGACCGGCCCCGCCTCCCGACCGTCCTCATCCGTCGGAGCCGTCCCCCGATCCGCCGGCCGATCCGTCGCCCGATCGGTCACCGTAGCCGCTACCGGAGCCGTCACCCGATCCGATACCCGGGCGACTGCCGCAGCCTGTTCGACCGGGGGAAGGGCGACCAGGCGGAACCGCCACACGAGGAAACCGCCGGAGGAGGTCTCGGACCAGAGGTCCTCGACCCGGAAGAGCCCGTCGTAGCGGTAGAAGGAACGGGTCCCGGTGGTGACTCCCCGGACCACGCGAACCGGGGCCCCGGTCGCCGCGCTCGTCGCCAGGGCCGCGTTGCCGCGCGTCAACTGCTGGTTCCGGGCCGGCTGCCCCGTCCGCGGGCTCCGCCCGCCCTCCCCGGTGTAGAGGATCACATCACCGAGATCCTCGTCGTCCTCGTACCCACCGGAGACCACGATCGATTCGGCGCCGAGTTCCCCCAGGCCGCAGATACCGGCCTGGAGCGGTCGGTGCACGCCGGCGTGCGAAAGCGTCCGGCGGTTGTCGAACTCCTGGCCCAGTCGTACGCCCGGCACCGGCCCGATGCCGTCGGGGAGCGGGCCGAACTCGACGGGCGCCTGCCCTTCCGGGAGGGCCGTGGCCAGTTCCCTGACCCTCGCCCGCTCCTCCTGGCGCGCCGCCTGGGCGCGGAAGAGCACCTCCCCGATGAAGGTGTCCCGGGTGGCCGCCAGCCAGGCGCTGTCATCGGGGCTCAGCGCGGACAGCCCGTCGAAGAGTTCGCGAAGCCGCGACTCCGTCGGAACGGTCCGCCCGTCCAGGTAGGAGTCGAGCGTTCGCGCGCTCAGGTCGCAGTGGCGCGCCACGCGTTCGGTCGACGGGTCGCCGACCTTGCTCCACAGTCCGCGCAGCGCGCGGGTGAAGTCCTCCTCCTCGGGGGTGCGGCCGGCCGTCGCCGCGCCCTGCCGCCGGGCCGCCTCCGCGAGGTCTTCCTCGGCGGAACGTCGCCGGTCGTGCCACTGCCGCCGTTCGAGCTCGCTGCCGCTGCCCCACGCCTCGACCATGGCGTCCAGGTTCTTGGCGCTCGGCAGGCGGGATCCGTTCAGGGCGGCGTAGACCGCCGTCCGCGAGGCGCCTCGCGCGACGACCGTCTCGACCGTGCCCCGGGAGCGTTCCTTGAGTTCGCGGAGCTCGCGGGCGAAGGAGACCAGCGGGCCCGTTCCACTCAGCGGGAGCCTGCGCGCCATATCCCCACCGTGATATTCCTCACAGTTCCTCTCCCGTTTCGCGTGATGCGGGTCACATGGATGGTGCCGGTGCGCCTCTGACCTGGACCAACATCAACTTTTCCAAGTCCCGCGATGTTTTCTGCGGTTTTTCGGCCTTCCACGGCTCTGTCATCGTAGCCACTGTCGGTACGAGCCGTACGCCCCACAACGGAGCGACGGCTCCCTGCGCCAACAGGAAGCCGTCATCACTCGTAGCCCCATCAACACCCGGAGAACTACATGCACGAGGGTACGGGGATTCCCGCGTCGGGCGGAAGCGCCCAGGTCACGGGCACCGCACCGCCCGCACCGGGCCCCCGCTGGCTCGCTCCGGCCGGCGTCGCCGCGACCGGCGCGGGCCCGGTCGCAGCCGGGTTCCAGAGCAACAACACCATCGCGCTCATCTCGGCGGCCCCGAGCCTCGTCGTGGTGCTGCTGTTCTTCTTCGGGGTCGTCTGCCCGGCGGTCTGGTCGCGCAAGGCCCAGCGCAAGAAGGCGGCCCTCAACGTGCTCAACGCGCTCATCGGGCGGAACCCCCCGAGCCCCACGAGCCCGCCGCCCCGTCGGTAGGCCCACGACCCCGCCACGCCACACCACACCACACCACACCACACCTCGCCCGCGCCCCGGCCCCGATCCCCCGCACCCGACGCCCGACGCCCGACGCCGCCCACCCACCTCCGGACGGACACCTCCGGTGGCGAGGCGGGCCGGGCTGGCCTTGACTGGGGCGGATCGTTGCCCCGCTGCGGGAGGACCGAGGGATGAGGTCGGTGAGGGAGGCCGCCGGCCGCTGGGGGGAGCGGCTGGCCCGGGGCCGCGGGCGGTGGGAGCGGGCACGGGTCGATGCCGAGCGGCGCTTCCCGGTGATCACCGAGCTGACGGCCCGGCTGCTCTCCCCCGGGCTGCTGGACGCCGCCACCCGGATGGCCTCCCAGATCTTCCTGACCTCCGTACCGCTGCTGTTCGCGGTGGCCGCGTTCGCCCCCGCCGATGTGCGGGACCAGTTGGTGGCCTCGCTCCGCGCGCTGTTCGGCGTCTCCGGCGCCTCGGAGCAGGAGCTGCGCCAGGCGCTGTACGGCAACGGGGACCTGCGAGGCACCACCGGAATCATCGGCCTGCTGATGGCACTGCTGTCGGCGACCAGTTGCAGCCGCGCGGTGGCCCGGGTCTGCGAGCACGCCTGGCGACTGCCGAAGGCCGGCACCCGGGCGGCGGGCTGGCGGTGGCTGCTGTGGATCGTGGCCTGGCTGATGGTGCTGGTCTTCCAGGGCTCGCTGCGGGACGGCTTCGGCGTCGGCTTCTGGCTGGGCCTGCCGCTCACCTTCGCGGCGTCCTTCGTGGTCTGGTGGTGGACCACCCACCTGCTGTTGAGCGCCCGGGTCGGCTGGCTGCCGCTGCTGCCCGGCGCGCTGCTGACGGCCGCCGCGGCCACCGCGATGTCACTGACCGCCCGGGTCTACATGCCGGGCGCGCTGAACCGCAGTCTGGCCCAGTACGGCTCGCTGGGGCTGGTGCTGATACTGCTGTCCTGGCTGATCGCGCTCTGTGCCGCCATCACCTTCTCCGTCACGGCGGGGGCGGTACTGGCCCAGGGGCCCCCACTGAACGTCTACCTGGGCGCGCCCGATCCGGACCCCCCGCGCACCGGCTGATCCGTCGACGCCGCCACCACCACGACGCAGCCACCGCCACCGCCGCCACCACCACGACACAGCCACCACGGAGCAGCCACCACCGTCAACGCCGGCGCAGCCGCCGTCGGACGAGCCGGCCCGTGGCGACCGGGTCCCAGGAGCCCGGGCGGTCCCGGGTCAGCGGGTAGCAGGCCAGGCCGATCAGCACGGCGCTGAAGTGGCCGATGCTGGTGTAGTCCCGGCTCTGCACGACGCCGAGGCCGTAGAAGACCAGCACACCGGCCACGTACAGGTACCGCCAGGGCCGCACGATCAGATAGGTGAGCACCGCGACCACCCCGGCGAGCGCGTAGCTGACGCCGTAGTCGAGGGTGTACACGGCCCTCGGCGGGGCGATGCCGCGGTGGATCGCCCACCCGAGCACGCCCTCGCTGAGGTAGGTCGCGCCGACGTGCGCGATCATCGCGACCGAGATCCAGCGCAGGGTGCCGAGCCAGCGTTCGGCGGGCACGTGGAAGAGGTTGTAGAGCAGGAAGTAGCTCAGCCACCCGCCGCCCGCGATCCACAGCGCGCTGGTGATCAGCACGCGCACCGGTGAGACCTGGAGGTGGTGCAGGTTGGTCGAGCGCCGTTCCAGGATCCGGTCGGCGGTCGCGCTGTCGACGTGGTGGATCACCTGCGTGGTGGCGAGCAGGATCGCCAGCCAGACGTAGGTGCCCGGGGCCCGGCCGACGTAGGTCAGGACCGCGTGCGCGAGCCGTGCCCACCAGGGGCGCCGGTGTCCGGGCGCGTTGGTGGTGCCACCGGTCATCGGCGCCTCCTCGACGGTTCCCTTCACCCTCACCCGGGGCGCCTCCGGGCGCGCCCACGCGGTGCGCCCTTCGAGTGACCGGGTCTCGCGGACGGTCTACGCACCGACTACGCACCGACTACGCACCGGCCCCGAGCGCCCAGGCACCGAACGCGAGTTCGGTCCGCGAGGAGATCCCCCGGGGCTGGCGTACGCTGGCGCTCTGACCGCCCGGAACGGGCCGCCGGGGGCTGCCGGGCGGCACCACCGGGACCGCACAGCGAGGGCGACGGGCACGATGAGCGAGCGCGGCACGACGACCGCACCTGCGGGTATCGACGCCGGCCCCGGCGCGCGGCATCCGGCGCTGCGCGTGGCGGAGCGACTGCGGCTGACCACGGTGTACGTGCTGCTGCTGACCGCGACGGCCTGCTGGCTGGCCGGCCAGAGCCACGGCGCCCGGGCCCGGTTCGTCCGGCACAACAGCAGCAACGTCCACCACATGGAGGTCGGCAAGTGGTGGACGATGTTCACCAGCGGGCTGGTGGTCGACGGGGTTCCCGCCTGGGCGGGCATCGCGGCGGTGGCCGTGGTGCTGGGCCTGGCGGAGTGGCGCTGGGGCCCGGCCCGGGCCGGCGCGGTCTTCGTCTTCGGGCACCTGGGCGCCACCCTGCTCACCGAGGGCGCCATGTGGGTGATGCTCACCGTCCGGATCCCTGGGGCGCTGTCCCGGGCGCGTGACGTCGGGATCAGCTACGGCCTGGTCGGCACCGCCGGCTGCCTGCTGGCCCTGGGCCCGGCCCCGTTGCGCCGGTTCGGGCTGCCTGCGCTCGGGCTGGGGCTGGCCGTGGCCTGGGCGCTGGACCAGCAACTGGCCGACGCCGGGCACCTGGTGGCGCTGGGCCTCGGCGCACTGGCCGCCCAGATGCCCTGGCTGCGCAGCCGGGCGCGGGCCCGGGCCCGGGTTCCGGTCTCCGCCACACACTGACGGCGCTCCGACGTTCCTCCGGCGCTCCTCCCGGCGCTCCTCCCGGCGCTCCTCCCCAGAGTCTTGCGATCACCCCCACCCCGAGTAATGCTGATTACATGATTACAACCTCACCCGAAGAGCTCCGGGGGTGGTTCACCGGCCGCCTCCCCGCCGACTTGTTCACCGATCTCGTCGAGATCACCGCGGACCGCGAGGAGATCACCGTCGTAGGCCGCATCACCGAGCCCACCCTCGACCGGACGGCCTCGGACGCCGAGCGCGAAGCGGCGTCCGAGGGCCGGATCGCCGAGTTCCGCGACCGGACCAGGGACGCCCGGATCGCCGTCGCCCGGGAGGCCGAGCGCCGCTACGGCCGCAAGGTCTCCTGGGGCGCCGAGTGCGGCGACCTGAGGAGCATGTTCACCACCGTCTCCGCCCCCGTCATGACCCGGCTGCGCCAGCCCGAACGGCAGGTGCTCGACACCCTGGTGGAGGCGGGCGTCGCCCGCAGCCGCAGCGAGGCGCTCGCCTGGTGTGTCCGCCTGGTGCAGAGCCACTCCGACACCTGGCTCACCGAACTGCGCGAGTCGCTGGAGAACGTCCGCCGCCTGCGCGCCCAGGGGCCGGACGCCGACGGCGCCACCTGACTCCCCTCCCGCAGCACCCGGCACCCGGCACCCGGCACCCAACGCACCTGGGAGACAGCCGGGTTGAGGCCAGGCGACCACCGATCGACCACGGCGGGGGGGCGGCAGCAGGAGCAGCCACCCCTCGCCGAGCCGATCGTATGCTCTTGCGGTACTCTGCAAACCTATGCCAGAGTGCGGGCATCGGATACGCCGAATCCCCTCACACGTCGCTAAGTCAGGAGCCCGCGCCTCGCGGGTCAAGGGTGCATGCATGTCGAAGGTCTTGAGCAAGCTGCCGGTCGGTGAACGGATCGGCATCGCATTCTCCGGTGGATTGGACACCTCCGTCGCCGTCGCGTGGATGCGCGAGCACGGCGCCGTCCCCTACGCCTACACGGCCGACATCGGCCAGTACGACGAGCCGAACCTCGCCGACGTCCCGGCCCGCGGCCGCGCCTACGGCGCCGAGCAGGCCCGGCTGGTCGACTGCCGGGCGGCGCTGGTCGAGGAGGGCCTGGCCGCCCTCGCCTGCGGTGCCTTCCACATCCGCTCCGCCGGGCAGACGTACTTCAACACCACCCCGCTCGGCCGCGCCGTGACCGGCACCCTGCTGGTCCGCGCGATGCGCGAGGACGAGGTCTCGATCTGGGGCGACGGCTCCACCTACAAGGGCAACGACATCGAGCGGTTCTACCGCTACGGCCTGCTCGCCAACCCCAGCCTGCGGATCTACAAGCCGTGGCTGGACCAGCGCTTCGTCACCGAGCTCGGCGGCCGCAAGGAGATGTCCGCCTGGCTCTCCGAGCGCGACCTGCCGTACCGCGACTCCGCCGAGAAGGCCTACTCCACCGACGCCAACATCTGGGGCGCCACCCACGAGGCCAAGCGGCTGGAGTACCTGGACACCTCGATGGAGATCGTCAGCCCGATCATGGGCGTGGCCTTCTGGGACCCGGCGGTCGAGATCCAGACCGAGGACGTGACGATCGAGTTCGAGTTCGGCCGTCCGGTCCGCATCAACGGCCGGTCGTTCGCCGACGCCGTCGAGCTGGTGCACGAGGCCAACCGGATCGGCGGGCGCCACGGCCTGGGCATGTCGGACCAGATCGAGAACCGCATCATCGAGGCCAAGAGCCGCGGCATCTACGAGGCCCCCGGCATGGCGCTGCTGCACACCGCCTACGAGCGGCTGCTCAACGCGATCCACAACGAGGACACCGTCGCGACCTACCACACCCAGGGCCGTCGGCTCGGGCGGCTGCTGTACGAGGGCCGCTGGTTCGACCCGCAGTCGCTGATGCTCCGCGACAGCCTGCAGCGCTGGGTCGGCCAGCCGGTCACCGGCAGCGTCACGCTGCGACTGCGCCGCGGCCAGGACTACTCGGTGCTCGACACCCAGGGCCCGAACCTCAGCTACCACCCCGAGAAGCTGTCCATGGAGCGCAGCGTCGACGCCGCGTTCGTCCCGGACGACCGCATCGGCCAGCTGACCATGCGCAACCTCGACATCGCCGACTCGCGCAGCAAGCTGGAGCAGTACGCGGTGCACGGCCAGCTGGCGCCGTGGAGCGGCCTGATCGGCGAGCTGGCCCCCGGCGGGGCGGCACCGATCGCCGCCGCCGGCCCCGACGCCGAGGCGCTGGCGGCCAAGTCCACCGCGCTCGACAGCGCCGCGATCGAGTCGGGCAACGACTGATCCGCTGCCGTGACCACCGCCGAGGGCCGCCGCACCACACCGGTGCGGCGGCCCTCGGCGGTTCCGGGCGAACTGCGGCCGTTCCTGGCCCGAGCCCTCCGGACCTCACCCGCACAGCGGCCCCGGCCGTGCACGGCGGCCCCGGGCGTAGCTGAATGGGGCAGACGTGTGCCCGGCGGAGCAGGCCCGGGCGACAGCTTCACGGAACGCCCCGGGCGACGGCTTCACCGGACGCCCCGGGCAGCGGCTCCACCGGACGGGCCCGGACGGCGGCTGCGCCGGGCGAGCCCGGGCGACGGCGAGGAGGCGGGAGCGGGATGGGCGAGGCGGTCGGTTCGATGCTGGCGTCGGCGGTGGGCATCGCGATCAGCCCGCCGGCGCTGGTCGCGGTGGTCCTGATGCTGGCCGCACCGCGCGGGCGGACCATCGGGCTCGCCTTCGCGGCCGGCTGGGCGGCCGGCCTGGCGGCGGTGGTGGCGGTCGTGGTGGCGGCGGGCAGCGCACTGGGTCCGGGTGGCGGCCGGCCGGCCTGGCCGTACTGGCTGGAGCTCGCGCTGGGCGTCCTGTTCGTCCTGATGACCTGGAAGCAGTGGCGCGACCGGCCCCGCGCGGGGCACGTCACCGCGCCGCCGAGGTGGATGCGGGAGGTGGGCCGCTTCAGCGCGGGCCGGTCGGCCGGTCTCGCGGCGGCCCTGGTCACGGCCGGCCCGAAGAACCTGGCGCTGGCCGTCGGCGGCGCGGCCTCGATCGCCGCCAGTACGGCCGGGGTCGGGGGCAGGGTGGTGGCCGCCGCGCTGATGGTGCTGATCGGTTCGCTGTGCACGCTGCTTCCGCTCGTGGTCCACCTCCTCCGCGGGGACCGCTCGGCGCGGACCCTCGGGGAGTGGAAGGCCTGGCTGGCCACCCACAGCACGGCGATCACGACCACCGTGCTGGCCGTGATCGGGGCCGAGTACGTCGGCGACGCCATCACGGGGCTCGCGTGAGCCGGCCCTCGGCGACCGACCCGCCGTCAGCGCCACCGGCCCCGGGCCCCGCGCCACCACAGCCCCCGCCCACCAGCGCCCCACCTCCCGGGCTCACCGGATGCGCACCACTCCTCTCCCCCGCACCGACCGCAGGCCCAGCCGTCCGCCGTCCGCCCCCGGGCGCACCGCCAGCACGTCCCTGAGTGTCAGCAGGATCTCGCCGTCGTAGCGCTCGGCCAGTACCCGCGCCAACTGCGCGGCGCCGCCCGGCCCGGCGTCCGGGGCCAGGGCCGGCAGGTGGCCGGGGCCGCTGAGGTCCTCGGCCTGGGCGGCCCAGCGGGCCGCGTCCCGGGTCTCGCCCTCGGCCGCGTAGTGGACGGCCAGGCAGTGCACGGCCAGCTGGTCGCCGTACTGCGTCGCGATCCGCCACCAGAAGACGCCGTCCGCGGTGCGGCCCATCCCGTAGAGCAGGCAGCCGAGGGTGCGGAAGGCCGTCTTCTCGGCGAGTTCGAGGTCCAGCGCCAGTTCGCCCGGTTCCACCGCGCCCGCCACGGTGGCGCACAGGTGCCGCAGGTCGCGTCGGAGCTCCGTCCGGCCGCCGGCCCACGGGGGCTCGCCGAAGGCGTGCGGTGGCCGGGCGTTCGCGGGCGGGCGGGCCGGGCGTTCGCGGGTGGCCGGCGCGGGCCGACGGGCGGCGGCGAGCCGCTCGGCCAGCCGACGGGTGAAGGCGGCCGGGTCGTGGTCGCGGAACTCGTGTTCCAGCAGGGCGGCGTCCGCCCGCAGCAGTTCGGTGACCTTCACGGCGCCTGCCCGTCGTCCGGCTGCTCCAGCAGGTACTCCAGGTGGCGCCGCCCGAGGCTGTAGTAGGTGCGGGCGGTGGTGTGCGCGATGCCGAGGTTGCGGCCGATGTCCGGGTAGGACAGGCCCGCCTGGCGCAGCCGGACGACGTCGGCCTGGACCGGGGCGGCGCGCGCGAGTTCCTCCATCGCCCAGTCCAGCGCGTCGAGTTCGGCGAGCTGGTCCAGTTCGTCCTGGCTGGTGTCGGGCCGGCGCTGCGCGATGACGCGCAGCCGTTTGCGTTCGGCGCGGCGGCGCTCGCGCAGGAGGTCCACCACCGCGTCCTTGACGATCTTGAAGGCGAAGGCCTGCGGGTCGGCGCTGGCCAGGGCGCGGCGCCAGTTCTTGTAGAGCGTGGCGCCCGCGTTCTGGACGGCGTCCTGCGCGTCCTCGCGATGTCGCAGGCGCTGCTGGGCGTACCGGAGGTAGCCCGGGTGCTCGCGGGTGAAGAAGGCCTCGAAGTCGGCCGGCAGCGCGCCGAGCGGGTCCGCCCGCAGGTCCCGCTTCTCGCCCGGCCCGGGGGTGTTCAGCACACGCGCCCCCCTTTCGTGGGTCAGCTGGCCGGCCCACCGGGTGGCACGCCGACGGCCCCTGGGGGCTCGTGGTGTAACCGTCCGGGCGGCCCGGGTTGTTGACCGGATCGGGCGGACAATTGGCGACCGTTTCCGTTCACTTTCGAAAACCGGCGCTGACCTGCCGGTTCGACCCCGACAGGAGTCCGGGACCGAGACGCACGTGACCCACGTCACAGGCCCCGGGCCGCCCGACTTGACAGGTCGGGTGCCGCGACTACGGCGCCGGCTCCACCACCGCGGAGTCCAGCGCGGCGGTCACCCGCTCCAGCAGTACGCGCAGCGCGGCCAGGTCCTCGACCGGCAGTCCGGTCGCGTCGAACAGCCGGCGCGGCACCTGTCCGGCCCGCTCGCGCAGGGCGGAGCCCTCGGCGGTGAGGCTGACGGTGACCGACCGCTCGTCCTCCGGGCTGCGCTCGCGCCGCACCAGTCCGGCCGCCTCCAGCCGCTTGAGCAGCGGGGAGAGCGTGCCGGAGTCGAGCCGCAGGCGCTCGCCGATCCGCTTGACGGGCAGGTCGCCGTCCTCCCAGAGCACGAGCAGGACGAGGTACTGGGGGTAGGTGAGCCCGAGGTCGCGCAGCAGCACCCGGTAGACGCCACCGAAGGCGCGGGAGGCCGCGTTCAGCGAGAAGCAGATCTGCTGGTCGAGGCGGAGCAGTTCCTCGTCCGCCATGCCGGGGAGCGTGGTCATGGCTCCATGGTACCGATCACCCTCACGCCATTTAGTTGTGCGCAATTGAATTGCGTGCTCTACTTATCCCGAGAGGGCGGCCCGGGCGGCCGCCGGAACACACGAAGGGAACCGACCATGGACGCGCTCTACACCGCAGCCGCCACCGCCAACGGCCGGGAGGGCCGCGCCGTCAGCTCCGACGGGCAGCTGGACCTCGCGCTGGCGATGCCGCCCGCGCTCGGCGGCAGCGGCCAGGGCACCAACCCCGAGCAGTTGTTCGCGGCCGGCTACGCGGCCTGCTTCGCCAGCGCCCTCGGCCTGGTCGGCCGCCAGGCCCGGGTCGACACCAGCGAGGTCTCGGTCACCGCCGAGGTGTCCATCGGCAAGGACGGCGCCGGCTTCGGCCTGGCTGTCGTGCTGCGCGTCGAACTGCCCGAGGCGCTCGCGGACGGGACCGGCGAGCGGCTGGTCAAGCAGGCGCACGAGGTCTGCCCGTACTCGCGCGCCACCCGCGGCAACATCCCGGTCGAGCTGGTCGTCGAATAGGACCGGCAGGCCACGCACGCCGAGTAGGCCGAACGGGCTACGCCTACGCCGACCAGGCCGGCACCGCGGACGGGCCCGCCACACGCACCACCGTGTGGCGGGCCCGTCCGCACCCCGACTCAGCCGCCACCCGGCCCGTTCGCCGAGCGCAGCGTGTCGAGCCTGTGCCGGTACTCCTCGGTGTCGATCTCGCCACGTGCGAACCGCTCCGCGAGCAGTTGCTCGGGCGTCGGCCCGGCCGCCGCGCCGTGCGGCGCGCCCCACCCCGGCCCCGCCGCACCCGAAGCCGCCGAGCCCGAGCCCACGCCCGGACCCGGACCCGTCGCGCCCGGACCCGCCGGGCCGTGCGGCAGCGGGCGGCGCGACCGCGACAGGTACCGGAACAGGGCGATGGCGGCGAGCACCAGCACCAGCAGGACCAGCAGGGTCAGGACCGCCATCACGCCGATGCCCCAGCCACCCAGGACGTGGCCGTGTCCGTGCCAGTACCTCATCGGGACCTCCTCCTCCGGCCCCGCAGCCGGGGCCCGCCGAGGTGACCAGCGCCTCACCACCATCGTGCGCCCGCACCGGACCGAAGCGCCCTGAAGAAAGCCTGAGAAAACGTTCCGGCGCTCAGCGCCCGGCCCACCGGGGTAGCGTTGCCGCCCATGAACCACCACCCGCCGGCCGACGACCGCTCACCCGAGCAGCTCGTCGCGGCCGGGGTGCTGCGGCGCCACGGGGACCACCGCCCCCACCCCGCGCTCGGCCACTCCCCGATCAGCTACGTCTCCACCGCGCTCTGGGCCGAACTCACCGCGCTCGCCATCGCACCGCCCGCGGCCGACGCGACCGCCACCGCCCTGCTGCACGCCATCGCCGCACGCGCCGTGGACGCGGCCCTGGCCCCCGGCAACGAACGCGCCCCGCGCGACGACCTGTACGTGGCCCACCCCGCGCACATCGGCGCGCACCGCCGGACGGTCTGGTTCCAGCGCTCCGGCCCGCGCGGCCCGGTCACCGCCACCTTCGCCCCGTGAGGCGGGACGCGCTCAGCGCTCGACCTGAAGGCTGTGGCAGACCCAGCTGAGCCGGTCCGGCCCCTGCAACGGCGGCCGGTCGTGGTACGTGCCGTCCGCGACCGACAGGTTGACGATCAGGTACGCCTGCCAGCCGGGGCCGACCCCGTGCAGGTCCGCGTAGACCAGCTCGTCCTCGACGTACCAGTCCACCGAGTTCGCGCCGAGCACGACCCGCAGGTCGAACGTCGCCCCGGGCGCGATCCCCGAGCCGGCGCCGTGCCAGTACCGGTACCCGCCCCGGACGTGGTTGGAGAACTCCAACAGGTCCGGGTGGTCCGGGTGGTACTCGAAGAGGTCGACCTCGTTGCCGCCGTTCCGCCAGGTCCAGACGGCCGGCCAGGCGCCCAGCCCGACGGGCAGCGTGATGCGCGCCGACAGCTGGTCGCCGGTGCGGGCCTGGAAGCCGTCCGGACTGCCCTCGGTGGTGAGCAGGTTGCACGTCCAGAGCCCGCCGACGAGCCGCCGGGTGGCGCTGAACACGCCGCCCGGGCAGTAGCCGCGGCCGAGGTAGTCGAGCTTGTGGTCGCTCCGGTTGGTCGGACCCATCCGGGGGTAGGCACTGCTGCGCCCGGCGGTCCACTGTCTGGTCGAAGTGAAGTCCGCGTCGAACACGACCGCCACGGCCGCCTCCCCTGTGCTCCGGAGCCCCGGCAGTTCGACCCGCCAGGCACACAGGGTGAGTTACCCGATACGCTCCGCAGTATGCGGAGCGGGACGCCCGGGCCGGAGCAGCGCGCAGCGGTCGGATCGCAGGATCGACGGATCTCGGGATCGACGGATCGACAGATCAGCCCACCGGAGCGGCCGCCCCGCCCGCGCCGAGCCGGTCGGTGACCGAGACCACGCCGTCCACCGAGCGGCACAGGTTGAGCACGATCGGGACCAGGTGCGGCTCGGGCACCGTACCGCTGAGCACCACCCGGCCCTGATCGACCTCGACGCCGATCTCCGCCGGGCTCACCCCCTCGATCCGGCCGAGCACCTCCTCGACGATCTCCCGCCGGATCACCACGTCCTCGCGCAGGAAGACCCGCAGCAGGTCCCCGCGGCTGACCATGCCGGTCACCCGCCCGTCCTCGTCCAGCACCGGCATCCGCTTCAGCCCGTGCCGGCTCATCAGCCGGGCCGCCGCGACCACGCTGGTCCCGGGGGTCGTGCAGACCGGCTGCCCGGTCATCAGGTCGGCCGCGGTCACGGAACCGCCCGGGCCGGCCTGCGCCGCCTCGGGGGCGGGCAGCAGCGCGCCCGGATCCTCCTGCGCGGCCAGCGTGCGCAGCAGGTCGGCCTCGGAGACGATCCCGAGCGGGCGCCCCTCCGCGTCCACCACCGGCACCCCGGTGATGTCGTACTCGGTCAGCAGCGCGACGATCTCCCGGAAGCCGGTCTCGGGCGCGACCCGGACCACGGGGCTGGTCATCACTGATTCGACGGTGGCATGCCGCACGCCGGTTCACCTCGTCCACGACACTCTTGCGGCCGGGCGCGGATCGTCCCGGCCGGTACCGGCAGCATCGCGCCCGGCGGCACGGGCCGCCAGGGGCCAAGGGGCTGAACGGGTGGGACCTTGGGCCCGCCCGCCGAACGCGGATCCGACACCGCGCCGAACCACCGCCCGCCCGCCGCCCCGCCGAGACCACCGAGTCACGAACCCCGCGACCCGGTGACCCACCGACCCGGTGACCCGGACGGCGCAACCATCACATGATCGACTCGTTGGACCGTCCACCACGACAGCACGCACGGCATCCGGGGAGGGCACGTTGGCAGGACGGACGATGGGCGCGGCATCGCCTGCGCAGGGCGCCGCGGCGCGCCCGGTGGCCCAGGCCGAGGCCGCGCTGGTGCGCCACTACCGCAGGCTGGCCCGGCTGGCGTACCTCGCGCTGCCCGCCGACCGGGACCGGCACAGCCGGGTGCTGGCCGCGCACGCGACCGTCCAGCGCGCCCTGCCCTCCCGCTGGACCCGCCCGGCCGGTCCGCCGGCGGCGGACGAGGACCCGGTGTACGCCGCACTGCGCCTGCGGGTGCTGCGCGCCGCGCTGCGGCCGCACCCCGCGCGGCGGCTGCCCGCTCCCCGGATCTGGGGACTGAGGCTGTTCACCCCGCACGGCGGCGAGGAGGACGCGGCGCTGGACCACGCGCTCGCGGCCCTCGACGCCCCCGCCCGGGCGGCCTTCGCCCTGCGCGCGGTGGAGGGGCTGACGCCGGAGCAGGCGGCCGGGGCGCTGCGACGGGCCGGGGTCGCGCACCCCGAGGAGGCCGTCGCGGCGGCGGCCGGCGTGACCGCCGGGGCGGACCCGGAGCCGCCCGCCTTCGACCCGTGCGCGGTAAGGGTCCAGCCCACCGACCTGCTGCGCCGCCGCCGGACGTGGAGCGCCGCGCTGCTGGTCGGCCTGCTCGGACTCAGCACGACGGCGGCCGTGGTGGCCGACTCCGGGCCTGGCGCGCCCGTGGCCCGCCCCGCGTCCGCCCCGGTCGGCACCGCGGCCGACCCGGCCCGCCTGACCCGGGTCGAGCCGGACCGGTGGCAGCACACCGCGCGGGTCGACTTCACCGCCTGGCCCGCCCG
Organism: Kitasatospora sp. NPDC057940; assembly: GCF_042887425.1. NCBI lineage: Bacteria > Bacillati > Actinomycetota > Actinomycetes > Kitasatosporales > Streptomycetaceae > Kitasatospora > Kitasatospora sp. NPDC057940. Next base: position 91,056 of record NZ_JBHVPH010000018.1, on the reverse strand, counting down.
CGGCGACCGCCGCGACGACGGCGCGCTGCTCGGCCGCGCCCTGGCCGCCTGGGAGCGGCCCGGCCCGCAGACCCGCGCCGAGCCGGGCGTGGACGTCACGCCGCCCGTCGCCCCGCCGGCCCTGCTGTTCGCCGGGACGGTCGACGGCACCGCCCTGGTGGTGCTGTTCGACGGCCGGCGGCTCGCCCGCTACACCGACGGGCGCGACGGTGGCCTGGACCTCGCCCGGGCCGACGACTCGGACGTGACCACGGCCGGCGCGGTGGTGCTGCGCCGTCAGGGCACCGCAGTGCGCTATCTGCTGGCCCCCTGGGTGGACGCCGTCGAGACCCGCCGGATCGACCAACCCGACTCCCCCGCGCGGCCGTTGGACCACCCTGACGGGGTCACGGCGGCGGTCCCCGGGGGCGGGCTCGCGGACTGCCACGGCGCCACGGTGCTCCAGCTGCACTCCTCCCCCACCATCGCCGAGAAGCACGCCTTCCTGCTGACCGACCTCGGCGGGCTCGTCCCCGCGCACCTCACCTACTCCCCGCCGCCGGACCGCGCCCAGCCGGCCCGCGAGCCGCGCGAGGCCACCGGCCAGGACGCGCTGCTGGCCTGGGCCCGCGCGGGCTGCGCCGTCCCCGACGGCACGCCGGGCGTCAAGCAGCTCAACCTGTGGGCCTTCGCGGTGCAGCCGCTGCCGCAGAACGCGGGCTCGGCGTCCTGGGTCTGCCTGCGCGCCGACCGCTGGACCGGTGAGGGCAGCGCCGCCACCGCCGTCCTGCTGCCGTCCGTCCGCGGCCCTCAGCGCACCGGCGGCGGCCCGGGGCGGGCGTGCAGCCGGTTCGAGCAGGACGTCGTCGGCTGGGCCTGGTGGCGCTCCCCGCAGGGGGCGGAGTTCCTGCTCGCGGCGGGCAGCCGGCGGGTCAGCCGGCTCGCCGTCAAGGGCCCGGACTGGTCCGCCGACCGGCCCGTCCCGGACCACACGCTGGCCGTCGAGCGCCCGGCCCGGGCGACCGTCCAGGTGGAGGCGGCCCTGGACGGCGGCGCCCGGATCAGCCCGCCGCACTGAACCGGCCGGCCGATTCTCCCGCGTACTCCGGCAGCTCGTAGTCCGGCAGCTCGACGCTGGAGACCTGCTTGCCGAGCTCCAGCATCCGGTTCAGCACCCAGCGCCGGTTCAGCAGCCCGTTGCGCACCCGCAGGCCGGTGGCGGTGCGCGGCGCCAGGAACGGGCCGGTGCGGTCCCCGCCCTTCTGGCAGCCCTCGGCGTAGCCGCGCAGCAGCTGCTCGTACCGGGCGAAGGCGGTGCGGTGGTCGCCGCGGGCCCGGGCCAGTTCGCCGGCCAGGACGTACGCGGCCACCACGGCGGTGCCGGTGCCCATGCCTCCGATGGTGGCGCCGCAGGCCGCGTCGCCGAGCAGGGCGATCCGGCCGCTGGACCAGGTGGGGACGTCGGCGCGGCTGATCGAGTCGAAGTAGAGCTCGGGAGCGTGCCGCAGGCTCTCCAACAGGCGCGGCACCTCCCAGCCGAGGCCCGCGAAGGCGTCCCGCACCAGGGCCTTCTGCTGCTCCTGGTCGTGGCGGTCGTAGCGCAGTTCGGGCGAGGCGAAGAGGCAGAAGGCGCCCGCGCGGGCCGGGTCGCGGTGGTCGGCGCCGATCGAGGCGAGCCGGCCGGGGACGTTGAGGCCGACCGAACCGGGCGCCAGGCCGAGGTCGTTGGGGAACTGCCAGGTGGCCGCGTAGTAGCCGAGGTGGCGGACGTAGCGCTGCTCGGGGCCGAAGGCGAGCCGGCGGACGTTGGAGTGCAGCCCGTCGGCGCCGATCACCAGGTCGAACTCGCGCGGCGCGCCGTGCCGGAAGGCGGCCCGCACACCGCTCGGGGTCTCCTCCAGGGCGGTGATCGAGTCGCCGAAGACGTACTCGGCGCGGGTGCGGCTGTGCCGGTACAGCAGCTGGGCGAGTTCGCCGCGCGGGATCTCCAGCTCGCCGCCCGCGAACTCGGCGGGCAGGTGCAGGAGTCGGCGGCCGTCGGCGCCGAGGAAGGTCATCGGGCTGCCGCCGGTGTCGAGCGCGCGCAGTTCGTCGAGGACGCCCATCCGCTCCAGCACCGTCAGGTGGGTGCGGCCGCGGAAGTCGACGTTCTGGCCGCCGCCGCGCAGTGCCGGGGCGAGTTCGACGACGGTGACCTCGAAGCCGTACCGGCCGAGCCAGTGGGCCAGGGCGGGGCCGGCGATGCTCGCGCCCGAGATCAGGACCTTGGTGCTCATGGGGAACCACTCCGTCCGAGAGGATCGAGAAACTGTGTCCGGTGGATACTGTTTGCTGCTGTGTACGGTAGACGCAGTTAGGTCGGACGAGCAACCCCCGGAACGGGAGCGGAATGTGAGCGAGGCGGCGAACGACATGGTGCGGCTGCTCTGGGGCCCCCCGGCCAAGCCCACCCGCGGGCCGAAACCGGCCCTCAGCCTGGAGCGGATCGCGGCGGCGGGCGTCGAGATCGCGGACGCCGAAGGCCTGGGCGCGGTCTCGATGCAGAAGGTCGCCGGGCTGCTCGACTTCACCAAGATGTCGCTCTACCGCTACGTGCCCGGCAAGGCCGAACTCGTCGCCCTGATGGTCGAGGCCGCCGTCGGCGAGCCCCCGCAGGACCGGCACGCCCACGACTGGCGGGCCCAACTCACCGCCTGGGCGCACCACTTGACCGAGTCGTTCGGCCGCCACCCGTGGCTGCTCGACGCCACCGTCGGCCCCCGGGTGATGGGCCCGAAGGAACTCACCTGGCTGGAACGGGTGGTGACCGCCCTCGACGGCCACGGGCTGACCGGCCCCGAGCGGATGGACGCCGCCGTCCTGCTCGCCGGACACGTCCGCAGCATCGCCCAGCAGTCCCGCGCCGCCGGGCCCGACGGCTCCCCCGAAGCCGAACTCCTCACCGCCCTCGGCACACTGGTGCACCAGCACGCCGACCGCTACCCCGCCCTGGCCGCCGCCATGACCGGGGAGGACGGGCGCGACCAGGCCCTCGACTTCGGCCTGGACCGCATCCTCGACGGCCTCGCCGCCCTGATCACCCGCCGCACGGGCACCGCCTGACCGCCGCCGATGCCGGGCCGGACGGGCCAGCCCGGCGGCCGGTGAGCTGCGGCGTCGGCTCCCGACGTGCCCGTTCGGCCGATCCGGGCGATCATGGGACGAACCGCGTCTCGGCGATTCGGCGCACCGGTGTCAGTCCGGCCGCGCCCGGAAGGTGGACTGCGATGTTCCAGCTCCTGTGGATTCTGCTCATCGGCTTCGTGCTGGGCGTACTGGCCAAGCTGATCCTGCGCGGGCCGCAGTCGATCCCCTGGTGGCTGACGATGCTGCTCGGTGCCGCCGGGGCCTGGCTCGGCAACGCCGTCTCCGGATGGATCGGCGTCCGCCACACCTCGGGCATCGACTGGATCCGGCACCTTCTCCAACTCGGCTTCGCCGTCGCCCTGGTGGCCTTCGTCGCCCCGGCCTGGACCAAGTCCCACCCGAGCCGCTGACCAGGACGAACCGGACTCAGCCGACGTGGACGGCCGGGCGGCGGCTGCGGTCGGGTTCAGCCTCGCGCAGGACTTCGCGGGTGACGGGGGCGATCTCGCCCTGGCCGAACAGGAAGAACCTGAGGAACTGGGCGAAGGGGTTGCCCTCGGTCCACTCGAAGTAGATGTGCGGCTGCTGCCCGGTGAGGTCCCGCACCCGCAGCAGCAGGGCGGCCAGCGCGTTCGGCACGCTGGAGCTCTGCAGCGTCAGCACCCGGTAGCGGTCGTGCAGCACCTCGCCGCGCACGGTCAGTTCGGCCTCGAAGTCGGACGGGTCGAGCACGGTGACCTCGACGAAGACCAGGTCGTCCTCGGTCGGGATGTCGTTGTCGGCGCGGATCTGGCGGATCTTGTCGCGGTACTCGGCGAGGTCCCGGCTGTTCGGCTCGTTGGCGATCAGCCGTAGCGGGCGGTGCATATAGTCCCGGACGAAGCGTTCCGCGACGACGTCGAGCACCACGTCGGTGACGCGCAGTTCGAAGGCCCGCTTGAGCCGGGAGAGGAAGGACACCAGCATGATGCCGGCGATGAAGCAGCCGCCGATCTTGACGCCGTCCGGCCGCTCGGCGATGTTCACGGCCGTGGTGTAGAGGAAGACCCCGGCGATCGCGGCGAAGCCGACCGTCCTGCGGCGCTGCCCCGACTTGTGGGCGGCGATGGTGACGGCGATGGCGGCCGAGCTGATCAGCACCAGCACGCCGGTCGCGTACGCGCCGCCCTGGGCGTCCACGTTGGCGTCGAACAGCCAGGTGACCAGGAAGGCGATCAGGGTGAGGACGATCACGGTGGGCCGCACCGCGCGGGCCCAGTGCGGGGCCATGCCGTAGCGGGGCAGGTAGCGCGGCATCAGGTTGAGCAGCCCGGCCATCGCGGAGGCCCCGGCGAACCAGAGGATGGCGATGGTGGACAGGTCGTAGACGCTGCCGAAGGTGTTGCCGAGGTTCTGGTGGGCGAGGTAGGCGAGTGCTCGCCCGTTGGCCTGGCCGCCGGCCTTGAAGGCGTCCGCGGGGATCAGCAGGGTGGTGATGAGGCTGGTGGTGATCAGGAAGCAGCTCATGATCACGGCCGCGGTGGTGAGCAGCTTGCGGGCGCCGCGGATCCGGCCGGTGGGCTTCTCCTCGGTGTCGTCCGGGTCGCCCTCGATGTGCGGCATCACGGCGACGCCGGTCTCGAAGCCGGACAGGCCAAGTGCCAGCTTCGGGAAGACGATCAGCGCGACGCCGATCATCGCGATCACGTTGCCGTGCTCGGCGGTGAGCGCGTCGGTCCAGTCGCCGACGACGTGCGGGGCCTTCAGCACGTGCCAGAGTCCGTTGGTCACCACCACGACGTTCAGCGTGAGGTAGACCGCGACCAGGACGACGGCGATGCCGATCGCCTCGCTGAAGCCCTTGAGGAAGACCGCGCCGAGCAGGGCCACCATGATCAGGGTGATCGTCACCTGCTTGCCGGTCAGCAGGCTGTGCAGGTGCGGGTTCTCCACCAGGTGCGCGGTCGCGTCGGCGGCCGACAGGGTGATGGTGATCATGAAGTCGGTGGCCGCGAAGCCGAGCAGCGTGAGCACGAAGAGCTTGCCCTGCCAGAACGACAGCAGCCGCTCCAGCATCGCGATCGAGCCCTGGCCGTGCGGGCTCTCCTGGGCGACCCGCCGGTAGACGGGCAGGGCGCCGAGCAGGGTGACGACCACCAGCACGATGGTCGCCAGCGGCGAGAGCAGGCCGGCGGCGAGGGCGGCGATGCCGGGCTGGTAGCCGAGCGTGGAGAAGTAGTCCAGGCCGGTCAGGCACATCACCCGCCACCAGCGCTGGCCCTTGACGTGCGGCGCCTCGGCGTGCGGGCCGGGGTGCTGCTTGGCCATGTCCGACAGGCCTTCCAGCATCCACGCCCGGAACCTCGCGCCGTGGGTCGCGGGTGCCACCCCCGGATCGGCCGAACCCGACGACACCACGTGCACCCCTGTCCACCAGTCGGCCGGCCGCGCTCGGCTCCGGCCCCCCGAAGGCCGCCGGACGGCGGGCCTGGTCAGGCTAGGGGACCGGACCGGTGCCGCCGGGGAGCAGCGCGTCCGGACACGCCAGGGTGCCCCGGACGGCCCTCAGCGGTGGCGGACGGCGCCCCACCGTGCTGCCCGTCCCGGCGCGGCGGGCCGCACGCACCGCCCGGAACCGGCGAGGATGTCCGCGCGATCGACGGATGCGTGCGGGTTTGCCGAGGACGGACAGCAGGGAGGCAGCGGTGGCGGAACCGAGTCGGCGGGGGATTCTGGGCCTGGGCCTGCTGGCGGCGGCCACCGCCTCCTGCGGCACCCGCCACCCGGACCCCGCCCCGCAGTCCTCGTCCGACGGCCCCGCCCCGCGCCCCTCCCCCGACGACGCCGCTCCGACCGCCGACGCCCAGCACGTGGGCGTCCCGCCAGAGCAGTCCCTGCCCGGTGCGCGCGACTGGGAGATCACCAACCCCGGCCCCGCCGACTCCATCGAGGGCTTCGCCGACCGGGTCAGCGTGCTGCCGGGCGAGCAGTTCGGCCTGCACGTCTCCACCCCGGCCGCCGCCTTCACCGTCTCCGCCTACCGCACCGGCTGGTACGACGGCGCCCGCGCCCGCCTGGTCTGGCGCCGTGAGCACGTCCCGGGCGGACGGCAGCCCGCCCCGCACGTGGACCCCGCGACCAGGACGGTGCTGACCGGCTGGCAGCGCACCCTCGCCGTGGACACCACCGGCTGGCCCGAGGGCGCCTACCTGCTGCGCCTGGACGCCGAGGACGGCTCCGGCCAGCGCTACGTCCCGCTGACCGTCCGCTCCGCCGCCACCGCCGGGCGGACGGTCGTGATGAGCGCCCCCGCCACCTGGCAGGCGTACAACGAGTGGGGCGGGTACAGCCTCTACAACGGCCCCACCGGCGGTCTGGCCACCCGCTCGCTGCGGGTGGTCTTCGACCGGCCCTACGACTACGACCACGGCGCCGGGCTGTTCCTGGTGTACGAGGCGCCGCTGGTCGCGCTCGCCGAGCGGCTCGGGCTGCCGCTCGCCTACACCACCGGGATCGACGTGGCCCGGGAGCCCGGACTGCTGCACGGCGCGAGCGCCGTCCTCTCGCTCGGCCACGACGAGTACTGGTCCCCCGAGCAGCGCGCCCAGGTGGTCGCGGCCCGCGACGCCGGCACCAACCTGGCGGTCCTGGGGGCCAATTGCTGCTTCCGCCGGGTCCGCTTCGAGCCCTCGGAGCTGGGCCCGGACCGGACGGTGGTCTGCTACAAGGACGCGTGGGCGCAGGACCCGGGCCACCAGGCCGGCGCCCCGGCGACCACCGACTTCCGGGCCGGCCCGGGCGCCGACCCGGAGAGCTCGATGCTCGGCGTGATCTACGACGGCTACCCGGTGGACGCCCCGTACGTGGTCGGCTCGCCGGAGCACTGGGCGTTCGAGGGCACCGGCGTCGCCGCCGGTGCGTCGTTCCCGCACCTGGTCGGCGTCGAGTACGACCGGGTGGACACCGCCTTCCCCACCCCGCGTCCGATCGAGGTGATCGCGCACTCCCCCGTGGTCTGCGAGGGCCGCCGCTCGCACTCCGACACCGCGTACTACACCGTGCCGGGCGGCGCCGGGGTGTTCGCCTCCGGGACGATGCGCTGGGTGGAGGCCCTGGACGCGCACGGGCCCGGCGGCGGCAGCGCCGACCACGGGATCGACGCCCGGGCCGGGGACCTGGTCCGCCGGGTCACCGAGAACGTCCTGCGCGCCTTCGCCGCCGGCCCGGCCGGCCCGACCCGCCCGGCCCGGGACAACCTCGCGACCGTCTACGGCGGGGCGTAGCCCGCCGGGAGCTGCGAGGGACCGTCGGCGAGGGGCCGTCCGTGAGGGACCGTCCGTGAGGGACCGTCGAAGAAATTTCCCGGACCGGCGGATCGGGTCGGTGGCGCGGCGCCCCGGGCACGCATCGCGGTCGAACGGATTTCCGGGCCGTGGCCGGCCGTGCCCAGCCCGTCACCCGGGGCGAGGAACCGTCCGCCGCACCGATACACTCACACGGTCTCATCCACCGCAGGTCGTCAAGGACAACCGTCCGGCGTGGCACGGGTGCCGGCCGGAAAGGGCACGAGGGAAACAGAACATGGTCGAGGCCTCCCCGAAGGTCGTTGTCGTCGTCCCCACGTACAACGAGCGGGAGAACCTTCCGGTCCTCGCGGGTCTTCTCGCGGACCTCCCGGTACCGGGCCTGCACCTGCTGGTGGTCGACGACAACTCGCCGGACGGCACCGGCGAGATCGCGGACAAGCTCGCCGCCGGGTCCGGCGGCACCGTCGGCGTGCTGCACCGCACCGAGAAGGACGGCCTCGGCCGCGCCTACCTGGCCGGCATGGCCCGGGCCCTGGACGAGGACGCCGACGTCGTGGTCCAGATGGACGCCGACCTCTCGCACCCCGCCTCGGCGATACCCGCGATGGTCGAGGCCCTGCTGGCCGACGACACCGCCGTGGTGCTCGGCTCCCGCTACGTGCCCGGCGGTTCGACCGCCGCGGAGTGGCCCTGGCACCGCAAGGCCCTCTCCGCCTGGGCCAACCTCTACGTCAACACCATCCTCGGCCTGGGCGTCCGGGACGCCACCGCCGGTTTCAAGGCCTGGCGGGCGAGCACCCTGCGGGCGATCGACCTGCCGACCGTGCAGAGCAGCGGGTACTCGTTCCAGGTCGAGATGAACTACCGGGTCGTCCAGCGCGGCCTGACGATCCGCGAGGTGCCGATCCGCTTCGAGGAGCGGATCGAGGGCGCGTCGAAGATGAGCATCGGGGTGCAGGTCGAGTCGGCGCTGGCGCCCTGGAAGCTGCGGCTGAACCGTCAGGACCCGCGGTAGGCCGTAGGACCGTGACCCTCGCCCGGGTCAGGGCCCGGGCCCGGGCCAGAGCATACGGGTGCCGGTCGGGCGGCTCGGCGGTGTGAAGGGCGGCCGGGGGGAAAGAAGGGCGACATGGCCCTTCTCCCGGAGTCCCTCACGGCCCTGATCCGCCGCGGTGCCCGAGAACCCTTCGTCGTCCAGACCGTGCGGGCCACCGTGGCCGCCACCCTCGCCTTCGCGGTGGCCACCCGGCTCAGCAGCGAGCCGGCCCCGCTGACGGCCCCGCTCACCGCGCTGCTGGTGGTGCAGGTCACCGTCTACTCGACGCTCAAGACCAGCATCCGCCGGGTCAACTCGGTGGTGGTCGGCGTGCTGATCGCGACCGGCTTCAGCGCCGTGGTGGGGCTCTCCTGGTGGAGCCTCGGGCTGATCATCCTGGCCTCGCTGGTCGTCGGCCGGTTCGTCCGGGTCGAGGAGTTCGTCCAGGAGGTCGCGATCAGCGCCATGCTGATCCTCGGCGTCAGCGGGCTCGCCTCGCAGGCCTGGGACCGGGTGCTGGAGACGCTGATCGGCGCCGCCGTCGGCCTGCTGTTCAACCTGCTGTTCGCCCCGCCGGTCTGGGTGGACACCGCCGGGGAGTCGATCGAGGACCTCGCCCGGCGGGCCCGCCAGCTGCTGCTGGACATCGCCGAGCAGCTGGGCCGTCCGACCCCGGTCGCCCGGGCCGCCGAGCAGCTGCACGAGGCCCGCCGGCTCGACCACGCCATCGCCGACGTGGACGTGGCACTGCGCCAGGCCGAGGACAGCCTGCGGCTCAATCCGCGGATCAACGACGGGTTGCTGTCCCGGCTGGTGCTGCGCACCGGGCTGGACACCCTGGAGATCTGCGTGGTGGTGATCCGGGTGCTGGCGCGCTCGCTGACCGACCTGGCCAAGCGGCGCGCGCCCGGCGAGCGGCTGTTCCCGCCGGACGTCGCGGTGGGCCTGGAGGAACTGCTGGCGCACGTCGGCGGGGCCATGGTCAGCTTCGCGGTGCTGGTCACCACCCAGGTGAGCCGCAGCGCCGAGGAGGCCGAGCAGCGGCTGACCGCCGAGCTGGCCGCGGCCTGGACCTGCCGGGAGAACGTCGCCCAGGTGCTGCTGCAGAAGGTGCGGGAGCACCCGGAGGCGTGGCAGTTGCACGGTTCGATACTGGCCGAGGTGGACCGGATCCTCGACGAACTGGACCTGGAGCACCGCAGCCGGCGGCTGATGGAGGAGCTGGACCGGGCCTCGGTGGCGAGCCGGGAACGGTTCTCGCGGTTCGCCGGGCTGCGACGCTTCGTCCGGGGCGAGCGGGCGCGCCCGGCGGTACGGGCCGGGCGCTGACCTCCGGTGGGCGGGGGCCTGGGGGGCGTGGGGGCTCAGGGCATCGACCAGGGTTCCTGCGGGAGCGGGTGGCCGGTCTCCAGGTAGGTCTTCAGGTTGGACAGCACCGCCGACCAGCCGCGCTCGGCGTCCGCCCGCTCGGTCTCGTCGGCCAGCCGGTCGTGGGTGACGGTGAGCCGGGTGAGGTCGTGCCAGCCCCGGAGCTCGAAGGTGACCTCGGAGGGGCCGCCCGGGCGCCGCTCCCCGGGCGCCGCCCAGGTGATGACCAGCCGGTGCGGGCGGTCGGCGGCCTCGACGACACCGACCACGTCGGCCGTCCCGGAGCCGTCGGCGCGCTGGTGCTCCCAGGGCGCGCCGGGCAGCCAGGTGGAGACGTTGCGGTGGCCCCAGTAGAGGCCGGACTCGTCGGCGTTGGTGAGGGCGTGCCAGACCCGCTCGGGGGTGGCGCGCAGGTAGAGGGTGCTGCGGAGGGCGGGCGCGGCCATCGCGTCAGCCCCTGGCCGCGTCGAGCAGCGGCTGGACCTCGATCTTCTGCATCCGCATCATCGTCGCCATCACCCGGCCGGCCTTGGCCCGGTCCTCGTCGGCGATCAGGTCGAGCAGGACGCGCGGGGTGATCTGCCAGGAGAGGCCGAAGCGGTCCTTGAGCCAGCCGCACGGGCCCGCCTGGCCGCCGTCGGCGGTGAGCTCGGCCCAGAGCTCGTCGACCTCCTGCTGGCCGTCGCATTCCACCTGCAGCGACATGGCCTCGGTGAAGTGGAACTCGGGGCCGCCGTTGAGGGCCGTGTACTCCCGCCCGGCGAGTTCGAAGGCGACGGTCATGACCGATCCGGCTCCGCCGGGGCCGGTCTCGGGGTAGCGGGTGACCTGCGTGATGCGGGAGTTGGGGAAGAGCGAGGTGTAGAAGGTGGCGGCCGCTTCGGCCTGGTCGTCGAACCAGAGGAAGGTGGTGATCTTCTGCATGCGCCCGACGGTAGCCCCGGGCCCCGCCCGGACGGCCGAGCCACGGCCGGGGGTCACCGGTTCGGCGCCCCCGGCCCGCGGCCCGCCCGCTACCGGGTCAGTGCACCCAGCCCGCGTAGCGCTGCACGAAGCGCAGGCCGGTGTGGGCGGTGACGACGACGTCGTAGCGGCCCTGCTTGTCCAGCGGCCAGGACAGGTTCGCCTGCTGCCCGGGCTTGACCCGGACGGTCTGCGCGGTGCCGGCGAAGTCGTTGGGCGCGGCGGTGAAGGAGACGTCGGTCATGCCGTCGTTGGCCACCTGCAAGGTGAGCCGCACGCTGCCGTGCAGGTCGGCGGTGACGATCGGCACGCCGATGTCGTTCTGGCCGTCCTGCCCGTCCCGGACCACGGTGCCGGCGAAGCGGCGGACGAAGCCGTCCGGGCCGTGGACGGTGAAGTCGTAGCGGCCGTTGGTGGTGGCGGCGTCCCAGACGTACCGGGCGGTGGCGCCGGGGGCGACGGTGTACGGGGTGCCCGCGAAGGGCAGCGCGATGTTCGGGTAGACGGTGTACGGGAAGGCCACCGAACCGTCGTTGCTCATCGTGCAGGTGACCTTGCCGGTCTTGCGGTCCACCTCCACGTCGGCCCACGGCTGGTAGGGCAGCGGGCGGTGCGGGCGCTCGCCGCGCTCCTGGACGGGCATCGACTGGGCTCCGACCGCCGGGAGGGCGACGCCGGGCAGCTTGGTGCCCGCGTCGGCCCTGGCCATCAGGGCCGTGGTGTCGGGCAGCGACGGGACGGACGGGTTCGGCGCGGCGAAGTCGAAGCAGCTGGTGAGGTCGCCGCAGACGGACCGGCGCCAGGCCGAGATGTTCGGCTCGGCGACGCCCGTGACCAGCTCCATGAAGCGCAGCACGGAAGTGTGGTCGAAGACCTGGGAGTTGACCCAACCGCCGCGCGACCAGGGCGAGACGACCCACAGCGGGACGCGGTTGCCGAGACCGATGGCGCGGCCCTGGGTGAACTCCTCGGGGGTGCCGGGCTCGGGGGTGGGCGGGACCATGTGGTCGAAGTAGCCGTCGTTCTCGTCGTACATGACCAGGAAGACGGTGTGCTGCCACACCTCCGGGTTGGACATCAGCGACTGGAGGGCCTGGTTGACCCAGTGCGCGCCGTACGCCGGGCCGGCCTCCGGGTGCTCGGAGAAGAGGTACGGGGCGACCAGCCAGGAGATGGTCGGCAGGGTGCCGTCCTTGCAGTGGCGGTCGAAGGCGGCCGGGTCGAACTTGGTCATCGCGTTGATGTAACGCGGGTCGGTGGGCGGGAAGTTGTGGAACTGCTTGAAGTAGGAGAGGGCGTTGTCGTCGTAGTCGCCGGTGCGGTCGTCCTTGCTGGGGTTGTGGTAGACCCGCCAGCTGACGCCGGCCTGCTCCAGGCGCTCGGCGTAGGTGGTCCAGTCGGCGACGGGGTTGTCGGTGACCGGGGTGTTGTCGATCCAGGGCCCGGTGGTGCCGTCGCGGCCGGGGCCGGAGGTGCCCGTCCAGAGGTAGAGCCGGTTGGGGTCGGTCGGGCCGGCGAGGGAGGTGAAGTAGGCGTCGCAGAGGGTGAACGCGTCGGCCAGGGCGTACTGGTAGGGGATGTCGTCCCGGGTGAAGTAGCCCATGGTGCGCTCGCCCTTGGCGGCGATCCACTTGTTCATCGCGCCGTTGTTGATCGCCTGGTGGCCGGTCGCCCAGTCGTGGGGCAGGCCGCCGGCGTTCTGCGCGTTGTACTTCGAGGTGTCCATCCGGTACGGCAGCATGGCGCCGCCGTCGCTGCGGCGGCTGTCCGGCTGGCGGAACACGTCGGCGCCGTCCGGGAACTGGAGCGCCTGCTTGTCACCGAAGCCGCGGACGCCGCTGAGCGTGCCGAAGTAGTGGTCGAAGCTGCGGTTCTCCTGCATCAGCACGACGACGTGCTTGACGTCCTTGATGGTGCCCGTCAGCCGGCCGGAGGCGGCAGGGGCGGCGGCGGGGGCTGCCTCGGCGGAGGCGGCGCCCAGTCCGGTCAGGGCGGTGGCGCCGACGGCCGCGGTGGCGCCGACGAAGGTGCGGCGGGAGAGCTCGGACATCACGAACTGGCCTCTCAGAGCTGGAAAGTGGCGACGGCGGCGGCGGTGTCGGAGGGCCACTCGTTGGCGGCGGTGTTCGGCTCGGGCTGCGGCCAGTCGGCGACCAGGGTGTGCGCCTCGACCAGCTTCAGCGAGCCGGCGTACTGGACGTAGTCGATGCGGTCCTGCGGCTCGGGCTTGGCGCCGCGCTGCTTGCGGGTGGGCGACCAGGTCGCGCCCGGGAACTTGACCGGGTCGCGGTGCTCCTCGCGGAAGGTGTCGGTCAGCCCCGCGCCCTGAAGGGCCACGCTGACGGGCCAGTTGAGCACCCCGACACCACCGTGCGCGGCGGCGGTGGCGGCCGTCCAGTCCAGGTGGGACGGCGAGGAGAGGGCGCCGGCGAGCACCACCGGGGTGCGCCGGGCGATGTCCGCGCGCACCGCTGCGGCCAGGGCCCTGGCCTGCTTCAGGCGGAGCGAGGCGGTCTCGGCGGCCTCCGCCTGGGCGGCCGTCCGACCGTCCTGGAGCGCGTACGGGCCGTAGCCGGCCTCGTCGAGGTGCGCGGCCCAGAAGCGGACGGCCCGGCCGCCCGGGAGCTGCACGGTGGCCGCGGCGGCGGGCAGGTCGGCGGTCGGCGCGGTGACGTCGGCGAGCGGGTAGCGGCTCAGGATGCCGACGCTGCCGGGGCTCTGGTAGGCGTACCAGCCGAGCGCGTCGGCCAGGGTCTTCGCCCGCTCACCGGCGGTCTCCTGGAGGGCGACGACGTCCAGGCCCTGGGTGAGGACGACCCGCAGCTGCTTCTCCAGGGCGTCGGTGTACCCGGCGCCGGCGTCGTGCAGGTTCCAGCTGGCGGCCTTGAGGCGCGGCGGCGCGGCGGGGTCGACCACGGGGATGAGGACGGTGACGGTGTCGACGGCACCCGCGCTGTCCTTGACGCCGACGACGGCCGGCTCGGGGCTCTTGCCCGCCGCGGGAGCGGTGCCGGTGAGCGTGCCGTCGGCGGTGACGTTCAGCCAGGACGGCCCGCTGACCTTGCGGAAGGCGGCGGTCCCCGCCGGGTTGCCGACCGGGCGGGACCAGAGGCCGCCGAGCTTGACGGAGACCGCGGCGCCGGGGGCGACGGGCGCGGTGGTGAGGGCGTCCACGGCGCTGTGCGGGCGGACGACGGCCGGCTTGGCGCGGAAGCTGAACGGGGCCGTCTGGGCGAGGATGCCGTAGCCGTCCTTGGCGAGCAGGTAGGCGGTGTAGGGGCCGCCGGTCAGCGCGGAGGTGTCGAGCTGGAGGTCGCCGGAGGTGCCCGGGACGTACTTCCAGAGGAGGGAGCCGCCGTTGCCGGGCTGGCGGCCGCCGTCGTACACGCCGACCCAGTTCTTGGCGTCGGGGGCGTCGGTCGTCCAGTGGAAGGTGAGCCGGTCGCCTTCGGTGGGGTTGGCGGAGGAGGTGAGGGTCAGGGCGCTGCCTGCGGCCACGGTTGTCCTGTCCGCCGCCCGGGGCCCGGTCCGCCGGGGGTCGGCGCCGGGCCCGCGCGCGGCTGGTCACGGAGGCTGGGGAAGGGAGGGCCCGGCAGTTGGCTGTACAACTGTGGGCGGCCCTCATTCATCCGAAAGTCAGCGACCGGGACGTGAACGGCGTGTGACGGCCCATCGGGCGGTTCGGGAACTCCGTGGCGGGCGGCGGGGATTCCCGGCGGAGACGCCGGAGGGACGGGGGGCCAGGAGCCGGGGGCCGGGGGCCGGGGGCCGGGGGCCGGAAGCGCCGGGAGGGCCGCGACGGGATCCGTCGCGGCCCTCCTGCGCTGCTGCACCTCTCGGCTGCCGCGCTTCGCGGCTTCTCGGCCTATGCCAGGGCGAGGAACAGCTTCTCCAGCTCGGCCTCGCTCATCGGCGGGGTGTCCTCGTCGGACGCGGCCATGCACTGGCGCATGCCGCTGGCCACGATCTTGAACCCGGCCCGGTCCAGGGCGCGCGAGACCGCCGCGAGCTGGGTGACCACGTCCTTGCAGTCACGGCCCGCCTCGATCATCGCGATCACCCCGGCCAACTGGCCCTGGGCACGGCGCAGCCGGTTCAGGACCGCGCCGACCGACTCCTCGTCCACCTGCATGTCCGGGCCGCCTTTCGCATCGACTGTCGACTGACAACTGTACCCGGTGGGGTATCCATTGCAGGGCGGGGCGATGCGGGCGGGGGCACCGGGGTGTTCGGCGGCTCAGCGGCTTCGCTCAGCGGCTTTGCTCAGCGGCGGGCGAGGCGGCGCTCGCCACCGGCGCCGGTCTCGTACGGGAGCCCGTAGTGCGCGAACACGGCCGGTTCCTCCTCGGCGGGCAGGACGTCGTCGGTGCCGATCGACGGCGCCTGCTTGACCTGGCTCTTCGGGAACGCCACCTGGACGTAGTCCGGACCGACGACCGCCCCGTCGAGCGGGACGAACACCAGGCGGCGCTTGGCCACCAGGCCGACCGTGACGGTGGCGAAGAACGGCTGGTCGGTGGCCGTCTCCACATAGACGGACTCCAGCGAGCCGATGCGGTGGCTCTTCTCGTCGACCACGGCGTGGCCGCGCCATTCGCGGATGTCTGCCATAGCGATCACCACAGCGCCGGACCTCCTGTTCCCCGGTCTTTCGGCTTCCGTCGCCCGGCAACGGTTCGCCGCCGGGACCTCCCATCCTCCGCCGGGACGACCGGGGGCGCGCGATGGACGAACGAAAACGGACATACAGGGGTGACCTGACCAACCGCCACCAGGGCCGTGACCTGGGCTTTAGGCTGTCCGCCGAGGAAGTTGGAAGCAGATCATCCGATCGTCAACAGACGGAGGCAGCGGCCGTGGGACACGACGACCTGTGGGAGTCCGGCGAGGCCGGAACCCCGGCCGACCTGCGGCCCGACATCCCGCACCCGGCCCGGATGTACGACTACTACCTCGGCGGGAAGGACAACTTCCCCGCCGACCGGGCCGCCGCCGAGAAGGCGCTCGCCGCCAATCCGGAGTTCCGCCCCACCGCGCGGGCCAACCGGGGCTTCCTCACCCGCGCGGTGCGCTGCGTCGCCGACCTCGGCATCGACCAGTTCCTCGACGTCGGCACCGGCATCCCCACTGTCGGCAACACCCACGAGATCGCCCAGGCCGCCGATCCCGGGGCGCGGGTCGTCTACGTCGACAACGATCCGATCGTGCTCAGCCACGCCCGCGCCCTGATGGCCGGCACGGGCCCGGGGCGGACCGCCGTCCTCCAGGCCGACCTGCGCGAGCCGTCCGCCGTACTCGCCGCCGTCGAGGCCGCGGGGCTGCTCGACCTCTCCCGACCGGTCGGCCTCGTCCTGGCCGCGGTCCTGCACTTCCTGCGCGACGAGGACAAGCCCTACCAGGCGGTCGGCACACTGATGGAGGCGCTCCCCTCCGGCAGCCACCTCGTCCTCTCGCACGGCACTGCCGACTTCATCCCCGCCGAGGTCCGCGACCGCGTCACCGGCATCTACGACAAGGCCACCGCCCCCCTCGTCGGCCGCACCCGGGACGAGGTCCGTGCCTTCTTCGACGGCCTCGACCTCCTCGACCCCGGCATCACCACCGTCGCCCTCTGGCGTCCCGACACCGCCCCCGCCCCCGGCGCCGACCGCGTCAGCATCTACGGCGCGGTGGGTCGCAAGCCCTGACGGCCCCCCGGGAAAATATACCGACCGGTCTATTGATTCCTCCGGGGCTCCGGTGGGCCCAGGTGGGGGTGGGTGCAGCGGCGCCGGGGGCTGGCTGGAGTCGCTTTAGGGGGGTTAATACCACCGACCAGGGCCGCCACGTGCGGTTATTGTCGTCAGGACGGCTCCGGACGGGGGCGGTCATCAGGGGCTATCGCGCAACAAGCAGCGCAGGACACATGGGGGACGAACATGGGCAGGTACCACCGTTTCGCGGGAGCTCTCGTGGTCGCCGGGCTCTCCGCCGGGGTGCTCAGCGCCTGCAACCCGATCGGGACCAACTTCACCGACGACGCCACCGTCACGGACAAGATCACCGGCATCCGGCTGGACAGCGACGCCGGGGAGGTGACCGTGCGCGGCAAGGCCGGCGCCACCCAGGCCGCCGTCCACCGCAACATCACCTACCGGAGCGGCAAGCCGGGCGCGAGCACCCGGGTGGACGGTGGCGTGCTGGTGCTCGGCGGCTGCGGACGCAACTGCTCGGTGGACTACACCGTCGAGCTGCCGCCGGGGCTGCCGATCACCGGGGGGACGTCGGCGGGCGGGATCAAGCTCACCCAGGTCGGCGACGTCTCGGTGCACACCAGCTCCGGCGACATCACGCTCGACGACGTGGCCGGGCCGGTCGACGTGCGCACCAACAACGGCGAGATCAAGGGCACCTCGCTCAAGGGCGACCGGGTCAGCGCCAAGACCGACAACGGCGGGATCAAGCTCACCCCCGGCAAGGCCCAGAACATCACGGCGAAGACCTCCAACGGCGAGATCAACGTGACCGTGCCGACCGCCTCCTACCACGTCACCGCCTCGACCGACCTGGGCGAGAAGCACATCGGCGTCCAGAGCGACCCGAACGGCCAGTACAAGCTGGACCTCGGGACGAACATCGGCGAGATCACCGTCAAGACGGGCTGACCGACCCGGTCGGCGGGGCCGCCAACGGGGCGCCGTGACGGCCGGGTTCGGACCGGTGCGTGGCCGCCCTGGCCCCGCCGGGGGGGCGTAGCGGGGCCGGGGGCAGGGGCGGAGTCGGTCAGAGACCGACCTGGACCTCGGCGCGGTGCCGGATGTACTCGTCGGGGTGCGCCCTCGCGATGGCCACCGCGGCCTCCACCAGGGCGTGCAGCCGCGACGGGTAGGCACGCGGCACCAGGGGCAGCCCGGGGAGGATGCAGCGCCGCACGTCCAGGTCCTCGTTGGCGACGAACTCCCGCAGCGCGGCCTCGTACCAGGCGTCCCGCACGGTCGACCCCTCGTCGGCGACGGCCGTACTGCGACCGTCCCCGACCGACAGGGACGTCCAGTACCAGGCCCGGGCGGCGCCGGCGCGCTCGACGTCGGTGCCGGTGTGCAGGTAACCGAGCAGCGTCAGCCGCACCCGGCGCTGGCCGAAAGCCAGCAGGGCCGGCTCGACGAAGCGCCGGTTGAAGCTCGGGTTGGGGTCGTAGACCGCCGCCTCCAGCAGTGCCTCGAAGTACTCCTCGGGCAGGTCGGTACGCCCGGAAAGCGCCTTGTGGACCTCCCACCGGGCCGCGCTCGGGAAGTCCGCCCCGTGTGCGGCCTCGGCCCCGAGCAGGCGGAGCAAACGCGTCAACCGCAGGTCGAACTCCTGCGATCCGTCCGCCGTGCGCCCGGGCAACGGCTGGAGAATCCGCACCTCGCCTGCCGTGTCCTTGGTTTCCACGAACACCCTCCTCATCCTGAGTCATCGGCAGACTACTCGCTGATACACCAGTTCGGAGGTCGTTTTCGGGCAGGCTGGAATTCAGATCACCGACATATGGCCGGAGTTTGACGGTCGATCAGTCCTGCTATCACCACGAACCAGGCGAGTTGGACAGGCCGACGGACGGGCCGGCGGGCGGGCCTTCGCCGGTCAGGCCGGACGGCCCGGCGGGACCAGGCCGGACTGGTAGGCGATCGCGACGAGTTGGGCCCGGTCCCGGGCGTCCAGCTTGGCCATCGCGCGGTGGACGTGGGTGCGGACGGTGAACGGGCTGACGAACATCCGCTCGGCGATCTCCTCGTTGGTGAGGCCGGTGGCGGCCATCGACATCACCTCGCGCTCGCGCGCGGTGAGCACGGACAGCCGCTCGGCGGTGCCGCCGGCCGCCGGATCGGGCTGGGCGAGGAGCTGGTCGATGACGGCCCGGGTGGCGGCGGGCGAGAGCAGGGCGTCCCCGGCGGCGACGGTGCGTACGGCCGCGAGCAGTTCCGCCGGGTCCGCGCCCTTGCCGAGGAAGCCGCCGGCGCCGGCCCGCAGCGCCTGGGCCACGTACTCGTCGATCTCGAAGGTGGTGAGGATCAGCACCCGGGTGCCGGCCAGTTCCTCGTCGCCGCAGATGGCGGCCGTCGCACCGAGGCCGTCGGCGCCGGGCATGCGGATGTCCATCAGGACGATGTCGGGGCGGGTGGCGCGGGCGAGTTCGACGGCCTGGTGGCCGTCGGCGGCCTCGCCGACCACCTCCATGTCGTCCTCGGCGTCGATCAGCACCCGGAACGCACCGCGCAGCAGCGCCTGGTCGTCCGCGAGCAGTACCCGGATGGTCATGCGTGGTCCTTGTCTACTCGAACGGCACGGTCTTCCCGGCCGGCACGGTCTTCCCGGGCGGTGCTGCCACCGCGACCGACACAGCCACCGCGAACGGCGCCGTCGTCCCGGGCGCCGGTGCGCAGCGGAAGTTCGGCGGTCACCAGGAAGCCGCCGTCGGGCCGGCTGTCGGCGGTGAGGCGGCCGCCGACCGCGCCGGCCCGTTCGCGCATGCCGATCAGCCCGAAGCCGCCCTCGCCGGGGGCCGGGTGGGGCAGCAGGGCCTGGCGGGGGCGGGCGCTGGTCGGCGGGCGGCCGTTGGCGACGCTGACGGCGACCCGGCTGCCGCTGTAGGCGAGGGTGATCTCGGCGCCGGCGCCCCGGGCGTGCTTGGCGACGTTGGTCAGGGACTCCTGGACGATCCGGTAGGCGGTGAGGTCCACGCCGGGCGAGAGCGCGCGGGCCTCGCCCTCGACGGTGAGCCGCACCGGCAGGCCGGTGCGCTCGAAGGCGTTGATCAGCTCGGGGAGCCGGTCGAGGCCGGGGGCCGGTTCGAGCGGCGCGGGCTCCTCGGCGCGGCGCAGCAGGCCGACGGTGGCGCGCAGCTCCTGGAGCGCGGAGCCGGTGGCGTCGGTGATGTGGCTGAGCACCTCGCGGGCCTGGGTGGGGTGGCGGTCCATGAGGTAGACGGCGATGCCGGCCTGGGCGTTGGCGAGGGCGATGTGGTGGGCGACGACGTCGTGCAGGTCGCGGGCGATCCGGATCCGCTCGTCGGCGACCCGGCGGCGGGCCTCCTCCTCGCGGGTGCGTTCGGCGCGTTCGGCGCGTTCCTCGATGGCGGCGAGGTGGGCGCGGCGGTTGCGGATGGAGTCGCCGAGGGCGCCGGGCAGCAGGGCCCAGGCGAGGACGCCGAGCCGTTGGCCGATCGGGCCGCCGCCGTCGCCGATCAGCGAGGTGCCGGTGAGCAGGACGGCGGAGCCGATCGAGGCGCGCAGGGCGGTGGCGCGGTCGGTGCGGACGGCGAGGAAGTAGAGGGCGAGCAGCAGCGGGGTGGCCAGCCCGGGGGTGAGGCGGGGGGTGGTGAGGATGAGGGCCATCGTGCAGATCAGCGTGATGACGACCACTGCCCGCGGGTACCGGCGGTGGGCGAACACGGTGACGGCGGAGGCCAGCGCGATGGCGGCGCTGAGCGGCCTGAAGGAGATGACATGGCCGGTCTGGTCGACGGTGACGCCGATGCCGGTCATCGCGATCAGCACGACGCCGCCGACGGCGTCGAGCAGCCGGGGGTGGTCGCGGCGCAGCCGCTGCCAGGTGTCGCTCATCGTGGTGCTCTCCGGGTCGGGGGTGCCCTGGCGGCACCCTCGCCGGGTTCTGCCAGTTCGTGCCGAACCTCGCCCTGCCGGGCGGGGTGGGCCGGGTCGGGGGCCGCCGTGTGCGTGGCGGACCCCGACAGCAACGGTAACGGTAGGGATCGAACCATTGTCCGGGCCGGGGCCCGTCCCGTGGATCGGGACGGGCCCCGGCCGGGCCTCGGGGGGATCGGTCCTAGACGCCGACGGACTCCCGGACCGGGGCCGGTTCGGGAGCGGCGGTCTGCAGCTTGCTGCCCTCGACGTCGATGTCCGGCATCAGCCGGTCCAGCCAGCGCGGCAGCCACCAGGCGTGGCGGCCGAGCAGGGCCAGGACGGCCGGGACGATGGTCATCCGGACCACGAAGGCGTCGAAGGCGACGGCCGCGGCGAGGCCCAGACCCATCATCTTGATCATCGGTTCGCCCATGCCGATGAAGCCCGCGAAGACGGCGATCATGATGAACGCGGCGGCGGTGACCACCCGGGCGTTGTGCCGGAAGCCGGTGACGATGGCCTCGTCGGGCTGCTCGCCGTGGACGAAGCCCTCCCGGATCCGGGTGACCAGGAACACCTCGTAGTCCATGGCGAGGCCGAAGACCACGCCGACCATGAAGATCGGCATCATGCTCATCACCGGACCGGTCTGTTCGACGCCGATCAGGTTGGCCAGCCAGCCCCACTGGAAGACCGCGACGACCGCGCCGAGCGCGGCGGCCACCGAGAGCAGGAAGCCGAGCGCCGCCTTCAGCGGGACGAGCACCGAGCGGAACACCACCAGCAGCAGGACGACGGCGAGGCCGACGACCACCGCGAGGTAGGGCACCAGCGCGTCGGTGAGCTTCTGCGAGACGTCGATGTTCATCGCCGTCGTGCCGCTGACCAGGATCGTCGCCCCGGTGGCCGTCTTGAGGCCGGCGGCGTGGCCGCGGATCGTCTGGACCAGGTCCTTGGTCTCCGCGGCGCTCGGGCCGGTGGACGGGACGGCGTTCAGCAGGGCGGTGTCCCCCGCCTTGTTGAACATCGGCGGGGTCACGGAGACCACGCCGGGCAGCGCGGAGACCGTCTTGGCGACCTCGCCCGCGGCGGCCTTCGGGTCGGGCGTGCCCTTGACGTCGACCATGACGGTCAGCGGCCCGTTGAAGCCGGGGCCGAAGCCCTCGGACAGCAGGTCGTAGGCGCGGCGCTGGGTGGTGGAGGTCGGCTTGGACTCGTCCCCGGGCAGGCCGAGCCGCAGGTCGAGCGCCGGGGCGGCGAGCACCCCGAGGCCGATCACGCCGCCGAGCAGCACCGCCAGCGGGCGGCGCAGCACGAACTTGGCCCAGCGGGAGCCGCCGTTCTCCTTCTTCGGCTCGACGGCGCCCTTGCGGGCCTTGCGGGGCAGCACCCGGCGGCCGATGAAGCCGAGCAGCGCGGGGACCAGGGTGAGTGCGACCAGGACGGCGATGACCACCGTGCCGGCCGCGGCCATGCCCATCTTGGCGAGCATCGGGATGCCCACCACCGAGAGCCCGGCCAGGGCGATCACCACGGTGAGCCCGGCGAACACCACGGCGGAGCCGGCGGTGCCGACGGCCCGGCCGGCCGCCTCCTGCGGGGTGCGGCCCTCGGCGAGCTCGGCCCGGAAGCGGGAGACGATGAACACCGCGTAGTCGATGCCGACCGCGAGGCCCAGCATCATCGCGAGCGTGCTGGTGGTGGAGGACAGGCCGAGCGTGCTGCCGAGCCCGGTGATCAGGGCCATGCCGAGGCCGACCCCGATCACGGCGGTGAGCAGCGGCAGGCCCGCGGCGACGAGCGAGCCGAAGGTGATCACCAGGACGACCGCGGACAGCGCCATGCCGATCATCTCGCTGCTGCCGCCGGCCTCGGGCTTGGCCATCAGCGCGTTGCCGCCGACCTCGACCTTGAGCCCGGCGTCCCGCCCGTGCTGGGCGGCCTGTTCGAGGGCGTCGGTGGCGCCCTTGGACAGCTCGCCCGCCTTCACGGAGTAGCTGACGGTCGCGTACGCGGTGGTGCCGTCCTTGGAGACGGTGTTGGCCTTGAACGGGCTGACCGCGCCGGTGACCTCGTCGGCGTGGGCGAGCTCGGCGACCGTCCGCTCCACCGCCTGCTGGTTGGGCTCGGCGGTGATCTTCTGCCCGGACGGGGCGACGAACACCAGGCGGGCCGAGGCGCCGTCGGCGTGGCCGCCGGGGAATCGCTCGTTCATCAGGTCGAAGGCCTTCTGCGCCTCCGTGCCGGGCATCGCGAAGCCGTCGTCGGGTGCGGCGGGCGCCTTGGCCGCGAGGACTCCGCAGACCGCCAGCACGGCGACCCAGAGCAGGGTCACCAGCCGGCGTCGGACGAAGGCCCAGCGGCCCAGGCGGTACAGGAACGTGGCCACGGAAGAGTGGACTCCTTCGGATCTCGGTCAGAGTGCGCACCGCGGCCGCCCCGGCGCCTTTCGACGCGGACCGCCCGCAGCATGACCCATCCTTGATCGCCGGCCCCTCCTCCGTCGTCGTCCCTGCGCAGGCCGTTTGCGTACTGCGGACGCAGTACGGCCCCTCCCCGGACGGCGGAAGCGCATCAGCGGTGGTGGGAGCGGTCGGGCGCACTCCCGGCGGTGGCGTCGGAGCGGCGGCGGGGCGGTGCCGGGGCAGTGGCAGGGCGGCGACGGGGCCGGGCACCGTCACCCGGGCGGGGGCGACGACGGGCCGCGTCCCGGCGGGCGAAGTAGCGTGATGTGCCGGGCCCGACACTTTTCGTACGGTTCGGCCCCATCTGACCCGATCGGTGCTGACCCCAGCCCGCCGCCGGAGGTGCCCATGGGCGTTCCAGCCGCCCGCATCGTGTTCGACGAATCCGACCGCGCGGCCGTCGCCGAGGCGGTGATGGAGATGCTCACCACCGGCGCCCTCACCCTGGGCCCGTGGACCGAACGCCTGGAGCAGGCCTTCGCCGCCGAGCACGGCGCCTCGCACGCCGTCGCGGTGAGCAGCGGCACCGCGGCGCTGGAGGTGATCCTGCGCACGGTCGACGTCCGGGGCCGCGACGTCGTCGTACCGGCCGTCACCTTCTACGCGACCGCCGGCGCCGTCCTGCACGCCGGCGGGCGCCCGGTGATCGCCGACGTCGACCCGGCCACCCTGGCGCTCTCCCCCGAGACGCTGGAGGCGGCCCTCACCCCGGATACCGCAGCCGTCGTACTCGTCCACATCGGCGGACTGATCACCCCGCGGGTCCAGGAGCTGCGCGCGCTCTGCGACCGGCACGGCGTCCCGCTGGTCGAGGACGCCGCACACGCCCACGGCAGCAGCCTCGACGGGCGCTGCGCCGGGACGTTCGGCCTGGCCGGGGCCTTCTCGTTCTACCCGACCAAGGTCACCACCAGCGGCGAGGGCGGACTGATCCTCACCGAGTCGCCCGAACTGCGCGACGAGGCCCGCACCTACCGCGACCAGGGCAAGGGCTCCTTCACCACCAACCACCACGTCCGGCTCGGCCACGCCTGGCGGATGAGCGAGCTCAGCGCGGCCGTCGGCGCCGTGCACCTGCGCCGGCTCAAGGAGTTCATCGAGACCCGCCGGGCCGTCGCCCGCCGCTACGACGAGGCGCTGGCCGGGCTCGACGGCCTGGAGCCGGTGCTCGAACCGTCCGGCTGCCGCGGCAACTACTACAAGTACGTGGCGCTGCTGCCGCCCGGGGTGGAGCGCGCCGCGTTCAAGCGGGCGGTCGCCGAGGAGTACGGCGTGCGGCTGTCCGGCGAGGTGTACGACCTGCCGCTGCACCTGCAGCCCGTCCTCGCCCCGTACCGGCGCGGGCCGCTGCCGGTCGCCGAGGACGTCTGCGCGCGGCAGGTGTGCCTGCCGGTGCACTCCGACATGACCGGGGACGAGACGGAGCAGGTCATCGAGGCCGTCTCGGCGGTGCACCGCAGACTCGCCGGATAGCCGGGGCGGGTCGACCCGGCCAGGCGGGCGCGCCGAGGTGCTCGGCACGGAGCGCGGGAAACGGATTGCGAGAGACGGAGTGCGAGAAGGCGCTCGACACGGAGCCCGACAAGGAGAGAGATCGTGCGGATAGCCGTCACCGGGGGATGCGGATTCATCGGGTCACACGTCGTGGACCACCTGATCGCGGCCGGCCACGACGTCCTCGCGGTGGACACCACCGACAAGTACCTCAACCCCGACGCCGAACACGCCCGGCTCGACATCCTCGACCTCGCGGCCCTCACCTCCGCGCTGGCCGGCAGTGAAGTGGTGTACCACCTCGCCGCGATGGCCGACGTCGAACAGGTCTCCGCCGACCCGGTGCGGGCCGTGCGGACCAACATCGACGGCACCGAGGCCGTCCTGGAGGCCGCCCGGCGCAGCGGGCTGAGCCGCACCGTGCTGGCGAGCACCGTCTGGGTCTACGGCGCCGCCCTCACCAACGATCAACTCGACGGTGGAGAGCAGGAGTTGGACGAGCACGTGCCGATCGAGCTGGAACACAGCGGCCACCTCTACGTGGCCACCAAGCTCGCCGCCGAGATGCTGGTGCACAGCTACCGCGAGCTGTACGGGCAGCACTTCACCATCCTGCGCTACGGCATCCCGTACGGTCCCCGGATGCGCGACGAGCTGGTCGTCGCCCGGTTCGTCCAGGCCGCGCTCGCCGGGCGGCCGATCACCATCGCCGGCGACGGGCGGCAGAGCCGCAACTTCGTCTACGTCGAGGACCTCGCCGACGCCCACGTCCGGGCCCTGTCCCCCGCCGCCGAGGACCAGACCTTCGCCCTGGAGGGCTCCACCGCCGTCTCGGTGCGCGACATCGCCGACACCGTCGACGACCTGCTGGGGCCGGTCTCGATCGAGCACATCGACGGCCGCAAGGCCGACTACACCGGGCGGCGGATCTCCTGCGCCCAGGCCAAGCGCCTGCTCGGCTGGTCCCCGCACACCAACTTCGCGGACGGCGTGCGGAGTTACGCCGACTGGTACCGGGCCGCCACAGCCGCCTCCGCCGCCTCCTGAGCGGGCCGCCCGATGCCGCACGCCCTGCTCGTCTCCGGCTCCCTCGGCCAGGGCCACGACGTGATGGCCCAGGCCTGCGCCGACACCCTGCGGGCCCGCGGCTGGACCACCCACACGGTCGACGCGATGGCCCTGCTCGGGCAGCGCTCCGGCGCCGCCGGGGAGGCCGTCTTCCGGCGGCTGCTCGACCTGCCCGGCGTGTACGACGCCTTCCACTTCTCGGCGTTGCGGCCCGGCGCCCGGCTCGCGCTGCTCGCCGACGCGGCCGCCCGCAGCCGGCTCGTCCCGGCGCTGCGCCGACTGGTCGCGGCGCAGCGGCCGCAGCTGGTGGTCTCCGTGTTCGCCACCGCCACCTCGGCCGTCAACCGGCTGCCGCAACGGGACTTCCGGCACTTCGTGTTCTGCACCGACGTGACGCCGCACCGGCTCTGGGTGCAGGAGGGCACCGACCTCTTCCTGGTCACCTCCGAGGTCGCCGCCTGCGCCGTGCGCCGCTACCGGCCGGACGCCGCCGTCACCGTCCTGCCCGCTCCGCTGCGGGAACCGTTCTACCGGCCGCCCGGCCGGGCCGAGGCGCGCGCCGAACTGGGCGTCCCGGCGGGCGGGCGGTGCGTGCTGCTGATGTCCGGCGCCTGGGGGCTCGGACCGCTCGCCCGCACCGCCGCCTCGCTCGCCGCCGCCGGTCCGCACGTGCTCGCCGTCGCCGGGCGCAACCGGGAACTGGAACGGCGGCTGCGGGCCGCCGCCCGCAAGGAGTCGCGCCTGCACCCCTTCGGCTACACCGACCGGATCCCCGCCCTGATGGCCGCCGCCGACCTCGTCGTCACCAGCTCCGGCGACACCTGCAGCGAGGCCCGCGCCCTCGGGCGGCGGCTGCTGCTGCTCGACGTCGTCCAGGGCCACGGCCGCGACAACCTCCAGCACGAGCTGGAGCTCGGCCACGCCGACGTCGCCTCCGCCCACCCCGCCGAAGTGGTCCGCAACGCCCTCGCCGCCCTCACCCGCCCGGCGCCCGCCCCCTCCCCCGGCGCCACCCCGGAGCCCTGGCGCACCGGGTTCACCGCGGCCCTGGCGCAGGTGGGTCTGGCGTAGGCGGGTCCGGCGTCGCCGAGGGGCGGGGCTTCGTCGTGCGCCCGGCGCTCGGGGGCGGGGGCGGGCGCGGTGCCGTCAGCCGCGGGCGGCCCCCGGGACGGCGTGGTCGCGGAGCGGGCCGAGGGTGAGGGAGTGGGCGCGGCAGTGGGCGGCGATCAGCGGAAGGGCGGCGAGGGTGGCCCGCCAGGAGTCGGGGGCGGAGGTGCAGTCGGAGTCGTGCAGGAGGAGGGTCGCGCCGCCGGTCAGGCCGGGGCGGGCGGTCGCGTAGACGGAGGCGCCGGTCGCCTCCGCCGTCCAGTCCCGGCCCCAGGCCGTCCACAGGACACTGCGCAGGCCCAGCCGCCGGGCGGCCAGGGCGGGGCCGGCCGTCAGCACCCCGTACGGCGGGCGGTACCAGTGCGGGCGCACCCCGCACAGCGCCGTCACCGCCTCGGTCGCGCGGCGCAGTTCGCGCAGGTCACGGGCCGGAGCCGGGTACCACTGCGGCCGGTGGTGCCAGCCGTGGACGGCCACCTCGTGGCCGCGCAGCACCAGCTCCCGGCCGAGGGCGGGGGTGCGCTCCAGCATCGAGCCCAGCAGGAAGAAGGTCGCCCGGACACCGCCCAGGGCGTCCAGCGCGTCCAGGATCTCCGGGGTGCCGCGCGGGTCGGGGCCGTCGTCGAAGGTCAGGGCGACGTGGTGCGGGTCCGCGCCGTGGCCGGCGGTTCGGCGGGCCAGCGTGCGGCGCAGCGCCGGGAGGCGCACCGCCGCCGGGGCCAGGTGCGCGAACTCCGCCGCGGCCGCCGTCGCGAGCACCCGGGTCGCGGTGTCCACCGGGCTCACCCGAAGCGGGACGCCATGCGCCGGAAGACGCCCGGCGCCACGCCGTGGATCCGGGCCGGGAAGCCGAGCCAGTGCGGCACGAAGAGCCGGTCCCGCCCGGTGGTGATGGTCGCGACCACGGTCTCGGCGACCCGCTCCGCCGGGACGGGCCGTGGCCGCTCCCGCTGGTAGGGCGTGCCGCGCCGGTCGAAGAACGGGGTGTCCACCGGGCCCGGCAGCACCAGGCGTACCCCCACCCCGGTGCCGCGCAGCTCGTACCAGAGGCTCTCCGCGAACATCGCCAGCCCGCCCTTGGTCGCCGCGTACCCCGACTCGTCGCGCACGCCGACCTGGCCGGCCATCGAGCCGAGCAGCACGATCCGGCCCCGGCGGCGCTCCAGCATGCCTGGCAGGAGCAGGCGGACCAGCCGCAGCGGGGCGGCGAAGTTGACGTCGATCATCCGGTCCAGGACGTCCGAGGGGGTGTCCACGAACGGGCCGCGCCACCCCAGGCCCGCGCTGGCGACCAGCGCGTCCACCCGGCCGGCCTCCGCGAGGGCCGCCTCGGCGAGCCGGCTCGGGCCGTCCGGTTTGCTCAGGTCCTCGGGCAGGACGCGGCCGCCGGTCCGGGCGGCGACCTCGTCCAGGCGGGCGCCGTCCGTACCGGACAGCAGGGTCCGCCAGCCGGCGTCGGCCAGGCGGACGGCCGTGGCCAGGCCGATGCCGGAGGACGCGCCGGTGACGAGCACGACCGGAGGGTCGGCGGGCCCCGGCCGTCGGGGGCCCGGCTGGGCTTCGTCCGCCATCGCGCACCTGCCGCTCCGTGGGCCTGTCACCGTCCGATTTGTCCGGCAAGTCACCTTCGCACGGCGGCGCCACCCGGGCTACCGGGGCGGGACGACCGGCTCCGCGTCCGCCTCCGGGTCCGGGCCCGGTTCGGAGGCCCGGTCCGCCGAGCCCGGCCGCGCACCGGCCACCTCCGCGGACTGCCCCTCCAACTCCCCGAACCTGGACAGCAGGAAGGTGCCGCCCACCGCCACCGCGAAGCCCGCCAGCGCGCACCACTCGAACCCCGGACGCGCCGCGTCGCCCAACGCCGCCACGCCCACCAGCGCCGGGCCGAAGGTCTCGGCGACCGTCCCGGCGGCGGTCGCGGCCGTGACCGTGCCGCGCTGAAGCGCCAGCGCGTACGCCAGGTAGCCGCCGAGGCCGCCCACCGCGAGCGCGTACGCCGCCGGGTCGGTGAGGACGGTGACCAGGCTCGACGCGTCCATCACCCGCACGGCCAGGCTCGTCACCCCGAACCCCACCCCCGCCAGCAGCCCCAGCCCGGCCGCCGCCACGGTGCCGGCCCGACGCACCAGGACGAGGGTCAGCAGCAGCATCACGGCGGTCGTCGCGAGCAGCGCCCAGTGGAACAGCGGCGGAGCGTGCTCCCGGCCCTCCCGGCCCGACCCCAACGCCAGCAGCGTCAGTCCGACCACCACGGCGACGATCCCCGCCACGTCCCCCCGGCGCAGCCGCGCCCCGAGCAGCCGGACGGCGGCGAGCGCCGTCACGGCCAGGCTCGCGTTGGTGACGGCCTGCACCAGGAACAGGGGCAGGCTGCGCAGCGCCACGATGCTCAGCGCGAAACCGACGATGTCCAGCACCGTGCCGAGCAGGAACTCCCACGACCGCGCCAGCGCGGCCAGCAACCCCGCCCGCACCCGGTCCGCCTGCGGCGCCGACCGCGCCCCGCGTGCCTGGAACACCGCCCCGAACCCGAAGCACACGGTCGCGACCAGGGCGGTGGTGAGTCCCAGCAGCATGCCTCTCCCAGCCTCACGGGCAGCGTCGATCCACCACCAGTCTGTCCCGGGGACGGCGGGGCCGCACGGGTGGAGGGCGCTGGGTGGCGACCGGGCGGACGGGTCAGGGCGGGCGGGGTCAGGGCTTGAGCGCCACGGCCGCGTAGGCGGCGGCCTCGGGGGCGGTGGCCGGCGGGTCCGCGGGGGTGGGCCGCCAGTGGGGGGTGGGGACGGTGCCGGGCGCGATGAGGCTCCAGCCGTCGAAGAAGCGGGTGAACTCGGGGAGCGTTCGGGCCTGGGCGGCGGTGCCGGCGGATTCGTAGATCCGGACCAGGCCGGCGATCTCGGCCGGGGCGAAGTCGGGGGTGACGTGGGTCATCACCAGGGCGCTGCCGGGGGCGAGGGCCGCTTTGAGGTGCTCGACGAGCTCGTGGGCGCCGCGGGTGTCGGGGACGAAGTGCAGGAGGGCGTTGAGGGAGAGCGCGACGGGCCGGGTGAGGTCGATGGTGTCGCGCAGGCCGGGCGAGGCGAGCAGGCGGGCGGGGTCGGTGACGTCGGCCTCGACGTAGGCGGTGCGGCCTTCGGGGGTGCCGGTGAGCAGGGCCTGGGCGTGCGAGAGCACGATCGGGTCGTTGTCGGCGTAGACGACGCGGGCGCACGGGTCGACGCTCTGGGCGACCTCGTGGAGGTTGGGCGGGGTGGGGATGCCGGTGCCGATGTCGAGGAACTGGTCGATGCCGGCCCGGGCGAGGGCGCGGGTGGAGCGGTGGACGAAGGACCGGTTGGCGCGGGCGGCGACGCGCAGCCAGGGTGCGACCGCGAGGGCGTGCCCGGCGGCCTCGCGGTCGGCGGCGAAGTTGGTGAAACCGCCCAGGTAGTAGTCGTACATCCGGGCCGAGTGCGGCATGTTGAGCCGCAGGTCGACTCCGTCGTAGAGGCTCATCGCGTTCCCCCTTGGCGTCGCGGACACCTGTCGATTGGTGCCCACCGTATCCGGAGGCCGAGCGCGGACCCGCCGCGCTCCAACCGGTCGGCCGATCCCATGGGATGACGATCTGTATTCGGGATGCGGCCTGGAGTGACGAGCCGGATGGACTGAGGATGGGCGCAGACAGCCCGAACCTCAGGTGGCCCGGCGACCTGCCGGCGGCCACGGAAAGCAGGCTCGATGACGATCGACAGGGGCGCCCCCGTGCGCGGGTACCGGGGAGGGCCGACGCTGGAGCGCGCCGACGGCGCGGAGTCGGACCGGGAGGCCGGTGGCGACCTCGGCCTGCGGCTGGACCTCACCTACGCGTCGTTCTGCGAGACCCATGAACCCGCTTGGCACGCTCTCGCGTTGACCAGGATAGGCGGCCAGGCGGACGCCGCTCTGGTGGTCGAGGCCGTGAAGGCGGACCTGGCCCGCTGCTGGCCCCAGGTGCTGCGGTTCGAGGAGCCGGCCGCGTACGCCTGGCGGTTGGCGAACCGGCACGTCTCGGACTGGATGTCCGCCGAGGAACCGGTGGCGGTGGAGGCCGTCACCTTCGCCGCGGTGATCGGCGCGTTCAAGCAGGTCGCGAACGGGCTGCTGCACAGCGAGGCGGACGAGGTGCGGCTGTACGCGGCGATCCTCGAACTCCCGGACCGGCAACGGGATGTGATCATCCTGCGGTACCTGCTGGGCCTGCACGTCAAGGTGATCGCGGCCTACCTGGGGCGGCCGGTGGCGACGGTGCACTCCAACCTGCGGCACGCGCGGGAGCGGCTGGCGCGCCGGCTCGGCGTGGGCGAACTGCCCGACCGCTCGGGCGAACCGGCCGACCGGGCGGGTGAACTGCCGGACCACGCGGGTCAGCTGTGACACCCGGGCCGGAGGCGGACCCGCCCGACGGGGCGGTCGCGAGCGGCGAGGCGGGCACGGGCGGCGAGGCGGGCACGGGTGACAGGACGGGTACGGGCGGCGGAGCGGGCACGAGCGGCGGGGCGGGTGCGAGCGGCGGGGGGCGTGCGGTGGTCCACGTGCCCCGGCCTGAGCGCGCGCACGCCGAGCGCATCGCAGCACTGCGCCAGGCCCGGCTCACGGCCGCGCCGACACACCTGCCGTCGGAGTTCGAGCAGGCCGCCTTCGAACTGGGCCTGGTGGTGGCCCTGGTACTGGGCGCGCCGGACGCCTCCCGGGGGCTCGACCTCCTGGTGAACGCCCGCCGGATCCAGCCCGAGGGCGCGGAGGTGTTCGCCGCGCTGCTCTACGCGACCGGGCGGGAGGAGGGCGCCGAGTTCTGGTGGCGCTTCGCCGCCGGATCGGGCTGCGGCACGGCGGCGTACTGCCTGCACCTGCACCATCTGAAGCTCGGCGAGAACGACGACGCCGACTACTGGCGGGCCTGGTCGGACCAGCTGGCGGCGACCGGACGCCCCTCCGGGCCGATGCCCTTGCGGATGACCAGGCCGCTGCTGCCGGACGACGTGCGGCGCGACATCCTGTCCCGGGTCCACCACGGCCTGGCGCCGCAACTGCCGCCGCGGCTGGTCGCGGTGATCGACCGGCTGCCGTTGCAGGGTGACGAGGACGAGGAGGAGGTGCCGAGCCCGTGGGGGCTCACCTCGTGGGCGACCTCGGCGTGTTCCTGGGACGTCCGGTGGGACGGCGAGGACCCGTTGGAGTGAGTCCGCCCGCGCCTGCCCGCGCTCCCCCGTTCAGGTGAGCACCGCCTGCCGGGCGGCGATGTCCGGGTCGCGGCCGCCGCCGGAGGTGACGGCCTCCGCCCCGGGGCCGGTGTGCCGGACGACGTAGCGGTGCGGCGCCATCGCCGTGTCGCGACCGGGCAGTGCGGCGACCACCGCGTGGTGGGCGGCGGCCGGGGTGAGTTCGCGGTCCGCACTGGTCAGCCTGGCGGTCAGCCTGCCCTCGTCCAGCGCCAGTTCGATCTCCGCCCGCGTGCCGAGGGCGGCCTCCAGCAGGGCGCGGACGGCGGCCAGGTCGATCCAGGAGCCGTCGACCAGGCGCCACTCCCCGCCCCGGTCGGGGGTCGGCACGCCGTCGACGCCGGGCAGGGCGTCGAGCGGCACGGGCCCGCGGGCGGCGGCGGCCAGGACGGCGAGCAGTGCCCGCGCGAACCGGTCGGTCTCGTCCGGGTCCAGCACCTGCGGGCAGCTGATCAGGGCGAAGTCGAGGCTGCCGCTGATCCGCAGGATGGTGAACATCAGCCGGACCGGCAGCTGTGGGGCGGGCAGCCGGGTCAGTTCGGGGTCGGCGGCCGCGGCGGGTCGGGCGTCGGCGACGGCGGCGGGGATGGTCAGGCTCAGGTCGTTGACCACGACGTGGCGGGGGAAGCGGCTGCCGCGCAGGTGGGCGCAGTCCTCGATGAGCCGCCAGACCTGTTCGGCGTCCAGGGTGCTGTGCCAGTAGGCGCTCAGCGAGGCCGCCTTGGCCCGGCCGATCAGCTGGTCGAGGTCGGCGGTCCCGGTGTCGAGCAGGATCAGGGCGTCCTGCGCCAGGGTGCCGACGTGGTCGACCAGGGCGGCGCGCTGGCGGTTCGCGGAGAGCGCCGAGAGCGCCAGCCCGGTGCGGCCGGACCGGTGCGCGACGAGCGCGGCGAAGGCGGCGAGCAGGACGACGGACGGGCTCGCGCCGGTGCGGCGGCAGGCGGCGGCGAGGTCCTCGGCGGCGGTGCGGGAGCGGACCAGGACGGCGGAGAGGTCGCGCGGGGGGCCGGTGATCCGCGCGTCGGCGAACACCACCTGCGGGCCGGTGGCGAGGCTGCGGGCCCAGTACCGCAGGGCGGCGGCCGACTTGCGGCGGCCCTGCGCGCTCCGTTCCGCGTCCGCGATCCGCAGCGGGGTCGGGGCGGTGACCGGCGGGAGGTCCTTGCCGGCGGCGAGGTCCAGCCAGTCCTGGATCAACAGCACGGTGGCGGCGCCGTCGGCCCCCGCGTGGCAGACCACCACGACCAGCCGCAGCAGTCGCTCGCCGTCCGCGACGAGGGTGAAGCGCAGCCGCGGGGCGGCCGCCAGGTCGAACGGAACGGCGACGTCGATCCGACCCAACTCCGCTGCGAGCGCGTCCAGTTGGGTGTCGCTGCGGTCGCCCGCCTCGATCACGGTGACGGTGAACCGGCCTTCCGGGTGCACCACCTGGCGCTCCGGGAAGCCGTCCGCACCGGGGCCGGCCGGGAAGGAGGTGCGCAGCGACTCGTGCCGTTCGACGAGCCGGCGCAGGGCGGCCAGCCCGGCCGACACCGAGGTGCCGTCCGGGACGGGCCAGAGCGCATCCTTGTTGATCTGCTCGGGGGCGTCGCGCCCGATGCACCGGATCATGTTGTCCTGGCCGAGCGTGAGCGGCCCCGAATCGACAGCCGAACCCTCCGCCGAGTCGTCGGCCGAGGCCGCGTACCGGACCTCGATCCGCCTACTGGTCTGTGTCTCGCCGTACGGGGTCACGTCGCACGCGCCTTTCGGCTCGCCGGGGAAGGGTTCAGCGGGAGTGCGATCGGGACGCTACCAGCGACCTCGCGCACTGGTCCATACCAATCGTTTACCAAACCAGCAGTTCGTCAATTCTCTTGCGAGACAGGAGAGTTGGCATGAACCGAACCATGGCTACGGAAGGGTCAACGTGCTCAGCACGCCGAGCCTGCGGTCCAGGTCGGCGACCAGGACGGGGCGCCCCTGCGCCCGCCAGGCGGGCAGCTGTTCGGCGAGCTCCGCCCAGGCCCCGGTGAACGGCTGGGCCGCCGAGTCCTCGGCACCGGCCAGCCCGGGGCCGAGCACGAGCGCCGGGTCGGGCCCCAGTTCGGCGGCCCGCGCCCGGACCGCCGCATCCGACAGCTCGGCACCGGGCGCCTGGTGGACGGCCATGTCAGGCCCGGGGGCCTCCTCGCAGACCAGCACCACCACGCCGTGCCGCTCCGGCAGCACCACCGGCGCGGCCGGCTCGTGGTGCAGCGCCGTCTGCTCGGCGAGCACCACGACCGCCCGGCGGCAGGATCCGGTGCGGTGGTAGTCGACCGCGAGGCGCAGCGCGGTGAAGGCCGCGGCGACGCCCTGGTCGCAGACCGCGAAGGCGAGCGGCGTGCCCGGACAGGACCGGCTGAGCGCCAGCGAGGACGGCGCGCCCGGTCGGACGTCCGGGGTGTCGAAGGCCAGGATCAGCAGGTCGACGGGCTCGTCCTCGCCGAGCGCCTCGCGCAGCAGGTCGGCGGCCAGCTCCTCGTAGGAGTGGCCGACGCCCTCGCCCAGAAGGTCCTCGCGCAGCGGCAGGCCGTAGGGGCGGACGAGGTCGGAGACGAACACCCGCAGGTCCGGGTGGAGCGAGGCCTCCGAGCGGCCGTCGAAGCGCCGCGCGAGCGCCCGGGTGATCCGCAGGCCGTGGTCGGCCACCCGGTCAGTCCTCGGGGATGACGTGTCCGGCGACGTAGTCGGCCAGCTTGGTGACCGAGCGCAGGTCGTCCTCGGTGATCTGCTCGACGTCCACCTGGATGTCGAGCGACTCCTCCAGCTCCAGGATGAGCTCGATGGTGCCGGCGGAGGTGAGGCCGAGGTCGTCGAAGAGGCAGGCGTTCTCGGGGATCTCGGGCAGTTCGCGCTTGAGGACGCGGGGCAGCAGCTCGCCGATGCCGGTGCGGATCCGCTCGCGCAGCTCGGGGTCAGTGGTCTGGACCACAGGTTCTGACATGGGTGTCCCGTCCCGTCGTACGTGGGAGAGTGGTCTGGCGTGGGAAGGATGGACGAAGCCGACGCTTCGTCAGCAGCGGACCGCCATCGCGGAGAAGGTGGCTCCGACACCGGCGGCGGCGATCAGGTAGTGGTCGCCGCGGCGCAGCAGCCCCCGCGTGGTGGCGGTGTGAAGGTTGATGAGGCTGTCCGCAGCGAAACTGTGCCCCACCGACAGCACGTTGTCCAGCACCACCTTGTCGAGCGGATAGCCGATCCGGCGCGCGATCATCCGCCACGACGCCTGGTTGACGTTGTGCGGAAGCACCGCGGCCAGGTCGGAGAGGTCCAGACCGGCCTCGTCCAGGGCGGACTCGATCGCCTCCACCATCACGTTGGGGTACTCGCGCTGGTAGCGGGCCAGGAGGTCCGCGTCCTCGGCCAGCCGGCCGTCGAACTCCGGGCGCTGGCGCACCGCGAAGGAGAGCACCCGGTGGCGCTCGCCGTCGGCGCTCACCAGGCAGGCGGCCGCGCCCTCGGCGAAGATACCGGTCTCGGGCACCACCTGGGCGTCCTTGGTGAAGGTCTTCTCGCCCGCCAGGACGAGCGCCAGCGCCCGCGGGTCGGGCTCGGCGGCGAGCAGCCGGCCGGCCAGGTCGATGGCCAGCAGGCCCACCGCGCACGCGTGGTGGGTCACCGTGAAGGCGTTGGCGTGCGCGAGGCCGCGCGGGGCGAGCAGGTCGTGCAACGGGTTGAGCGGGTAGGGCACCGCCACCGGCATGCTGCGCGCGTGGATCACGAAGCGGACGTCCCGTTCGCGTCCGCGCAGCTCAGGCAGGTTGTCGAGGGCGGAGTCAAGCAGGTCGGGCAGCGTCCCGGACGGGTCCAGACGGAGCTGGTCCAGTCCGTGGAAGCGGCGGAAGAGTCGAAGTTGACGTGGGGTCAGGCCGATCCGCTCACCAACCGCCTCGATGGGCACGGCGTGCGGGGGGAGGTGAACGGCCACTGCCTCCAGTGCTGTCACGCGGGCTAGTATTCCGACGCCCGCCGGGTCGCACAAGTGATCTCGGGCCCCTTCACCATCGCGTTCGTCTCCGAGGCCGCCGAATCCGCCTGCGGGGCCGACGCGTTCACCCCCGCGCCGTCGAACAGGTGGGAGACCCCTTCGATGTCCGATGCCATTTCTCACACGTCGTCCGACCGTGAACCACACCACCCCGTCGCGCCGTTGCACCCCGAGCTGGTCGCGCTGCTGGTCGAGGCCGCCGGGGCGCCGCCCGGCTGGGCCGACCGGCTGACCCCGGACGCCCGGCTGGACGGCGACCTGCTGCTCGACGAGGGCGAACTGGCCGCGCTCGCCGGGCACCTGCGCGAACGCTTCGGCCCGGCGGCCGACCTGGCCCGGCTGCGCGCCGG
The DNA here is from genome assembly GCF_042887425.1 of Kitasatospora sp. NPDC057940. NCBI lineage: Bacteria > Bacillati > Actinomycetota > Actinomycetes > Kitasatosporales > Streptomycetaceae > Kitasatospora > Kitasatospora sp. NPDC057940. The sequence goes on along the minus strand of NZ_JBHVPH010000018.1, from coordinate 54,951 downwards.
GCTGGACCTGGCCGCCCTGGAAGCGCTGACCGTCGCCGACCTGCAGAAACTGATCCCCGAGGAGGGTTCGCGATGACCCGGTTCCTGCTGGTGATGCCCCCGTTGACCGGGCACGTCAATCCCGCGGCGGGCATCGCCGCCGAGTTGACCGCGCGCGGACACGACGTCGCCTGGACCGGCACCGAGTCGGTGCTGCGCCCGCTGCTCGGCCCCCAGGCGCAGGTGCTCGGCACCGGCACCCGGGCGTTCCGGGCGCAGGGCGGGCACGGGCTCGCCGCGCTGCGTTCGCTCTGGGAGGGCTTCATCGTCCCGTACGCGCGGTTCACCGCGAAGCCGCTGGACGCGATCGTGCGGGAGTTCCGTCCGGACGTCCTGCTCGTCGACCAGCACACCCCGGCGGGCGCGCTGGCCGCCCACCGGCACGGCCTGCCGTGGGCGAGCTTCGCGCCGGGGGCGATGGAACTGGGCCGCCCGTACCGGGCACTGCCGCAGGTGGAAGCCTGGATGACCGGCCTGCTGCGCGGGTTGTGGGAGCGCGCCCGGCTGCCCGCGCAGGAGTACGTGGACCCGCGTTTCTCCCCCGCCCTGGTGCTGGCGACCACCGGCCCCGCGCTGACCGGTGACGACGCGCCGCCCCCGCACCACGCGCTGGTCGGGCCGGTCCACTCCGTCCGGCCGGCCGATCCGGACTTCCCGTGGGAGCGGCTGCTGCCCGGGCGCCGGCGGGTGCTGGTCAGCATGGGCACGCTGGCCGGGGAGCTGGGCGCGGACTTCCACGCGCGGGCCGCCCGGGCGCTGGAGCTGTGCGGCGGCGACGTGCAGCCGGTGTTCGCCGCCCCGCGCGAGCTGCTGCCCGAACTGCCGCCGCAGGCCCTCGCGGTGGACCGGGCGCCGGTGCTGGAGCTGATGGCGCGCGGCGCGCTGGACGCGGTGCTGTGCCACGGCGGGATGAACACCGTCGGCGAGGCCCTGACGCACGGCCTGCCGCTGGTCACCGCACCGATCCGGCACGACCAGCCCTTCGTCGCGGCGCAGGTGGCGGCGGCCGGGGCGGGGCTGCGGGTGCCGTTCGCCCGGGTGACGCCGGAGCGGCTGGCGCAGGCCCTGCGGACCGTCCTGGACACGGCCGACTACCGGCGCGGCGCGGTTCGGGTCGGCGAGGCGCTGCGCGCGGGCGGCGGGGCGGCCACGGCCGCGGATCGGCTGGAGGCCCTGGCGGCCCGAGCCGGGCAGGACTTCCGGCAGCCGCTGCCGGGGATCCTGTAGCAGACCGGAAGATCGACGTCCATTGGTCTAGGCCATTGTCTCCGGGCCGGAGTTCGGCCTAGGGTGGCGCCCAGCACCGCCTTCGCAGGTGCCGAGCACCGCCTTCCCAGGTGCCGTGGCAGCCCATCCCAGCACGGGAGTTCCGGTTGATCGAGACCACGGGACTGCGCAAGTCCTACCGCAAGAAGACCTCCCGCAAGAGCGGCGAGAACCCCACCGTCGACGCTGTGCGCGGCATCGACCTGTCCGTCGACGCGGGCGAGATCTACGGTTTCCTCGGGCCCAACGGCGCCGGGAAGACCACCACCCTGCGCATGCTGGCCACCCTGATCCGCCCGGACGGCGGTCAGGCCAGCATCGCCGGGGCCGACCTCTTCACCGACCCGGCCGGTGTACGCCGCCGGATCGGCTACGTCGCCCAGGGCGGCGGCACCACCGACACCGTCAGCGCCCGCGAGGAGCTGGTGCTCCAGGCCCGGATGTACGGCGCCGCCAAGGCGCAGGCCGTCCAGGCCGCCGAGGGCGCGCTCAAGGCCTTCGACCTGGCCGAGTTCGGCGACCGCCCGTGCGCCACCTACTCCGGCGGCCAGCGCCGCCGGGTGGACATCGCACTCGGCGTCATCCACGAGCCCCGGGTGCTGTTCCTGGACGAGCCCACGGTCGGGCTGGACCCGGCCAGCCGGGCGTACGTGTGGGAGGAGATCCGCCGGCTGCGCACCGAGGGCATGACCGTCGTCGTCACCACGCACTACCTCGACGAGGCCGACGCCCTGTGCGACCGGGTCGCGATCGTCGACCACGGCCAGGTGGTGGCCGAGGGCACGCCCGAGGCGCTCAAGCGCGAGATCTCCGGTGACGTCGTGCTGCTCGAACTGGAGCCCGGAGAGGGCGTCGCCGAGCGGGCCGCCGAGGTGCTGCGCCCGCAGCCCTACCTGCACCGGCTGGAGTTCAGCGGGGAGGCCGGACTGCGGCTCTACCTGGAGGACGGCGCGGCGGCCATCCCGCAGCTGCTGCGCGCGCTGGACGGGGCGGGCGTGACACCCGGCACCGTCCAGCTCCAACGCCCCAGCCTGGACGACGTGTTCCTGGCCCGCACCGGCCGTTCGCTCCAGCAGTCCTGATCCGCCCACTCCTGGGGAAACCATGAAGCTCGCCCGCGACACCTGGCTGGTCTTCCAGCGCCAGGTGCTGCTGATGATCCGCACCCCGATCTGGATCGCCGTCGGGATCATCCAGCCCGTGTTCTACCTGCTGCTGTTCGCCCCGCTGCTGAAGACGCTGATCGTCCCCAACGGTGCCGGCAGCTACGCCGACACCTACCAGATGTACGTGCCGGGCCTGCTGGCGGTGCTGTGCATCTTCGGCGGGCTGTTCACCGGCTTCAGCCTGCTCGGCGAGCTGAGGGCCGGCATCATCGAGCGCTCCCGGGTGACGCCGGTGAGCCGGCTGGCGCTGCTGCTCGGGCGGGCGCTGCGGGAGATGGTGGCGCTGCTGGTGCAGGCCGTCCTGATCACCCTGATCGCGCTGCCGTTCGGGCTGCGGGTGAGCCCGCTGAACCTGCTGCTCGCCTACCTGCTGCTCGGGCTGCTGGCGCTGATGACCTCGGCGATCTCCTACGGCATCGCGCTGATGGTGCCGACGGACGCGGCGATGGCACCGGTGGTGAACACCATCGCGCAGCCGATCGCGCTGCTCTCGGGGGTGCTGCTGCCGCTCACCCTGGCTCCGCACTGGCTGCAGCAGACCGCCAAGTGGAACCCCTTCTACTGGGCGGTGGAGGGCATGCGCGCGCTGTTCTCCGGCCACCTCGGGGACAGTGCGGTGTGGCAGGGCCTGCTGGTCGTCGTGGTGATGACCGTGCTGTCGGTGTACTGGTCGGCCCGGCTGTTCTCCACCCGGGTGCGCTGAGACACGACGCACGAGAACGAGGCACATGCACGAGGAGGGGCCCGGCTCACGAGCCGGGCCCCTCCTGCTGTTCGCAACTGCCGCTCAGGAGGCGATGAACGCCGCCAACTTGGCCACGCCGTCGATGATCTGAGCCTGCGTCAGTGAGCTGATCGAGAGCCGCAGCCGGTGCTCCCCGCCGCCCGCCGGGTAGAACGGTGCCATCGGCGTCCACAGCACCCCGTACCCGCGGGCGCAGCGCTCCATCGCCGCGTCGTCGGCGGCGAACGGGACGGTCAGCACGGCGAAGAAGCCGCCCTCGGGCCGGTTCCAGGACACGCCCGAACGGCGCCGTTCGGAGGCCGGGAAGTGCCGGTCCAGCTCCCGCAGCAGGGTGTCCATACCGGCCGCGTAGTGGGCCGTGGCGGCGGCGTTGGCGGCGCGCAGCCGGCAGTCGTGGCGCAGCAGCATGCCGCCGATGACGGCCTGGCTGAGCGCGGGCGTGTTGACCGTCGTCATGCTCTTCAGCTTGGCCAGTTCGTCCGCCAGCAGGGTGCGCCGCCCGCCGGGGCCGGCCACCTCCTGGTCGGCCACGACGTAGCCGAGGCGGGCGCCGGGGAAGCAGGTCTTGGCGAAGGAGCCCAGGTAGACCACCTGGCGGCGGCGGTCGAGCGCCTTGAGCGTCGGCCGCTCCCCCGGGTCGCGGGCGAAGAAGCCGTACGGGTTGTCCTCGATGACGAGCAGGCCCTCCTCGGCGGCCGCCTCCAGCAGCCGGGTGCGGGCCTCGACGGGCATGCTGGTGCCCGAGGGGTTGGCGAAGTCCGGGACGACGTAGAGGGCGCGCGGGCGGCGGCCCTCGGCCCGCACCGCCCGGGCGGCGGCGCGCACGGCCTCCGGGTCGGGGCCGCCGGCCGGGCCCTCGGGGACGGGGAGGGTGGTCAGGTCGAGCAGCCGGGCGGCGCCGGTGACGCCGACGTAGCAGGGCGAGCTGACCAGCAGGACGTCGTCCGGGCCGGCGCACAGCGCGCGCAGGGTCAGCAGCATTCCCTCCTGGGCGCCGACCGTCAGCACCAGGGCCTCGGGCGCCACCGTCAGGCCCTCGTCGTTGGCGAGGGTGCGGGCGACCAGGTCGGCGATGATCCCCTTGGTGGGGCCGTACTGGAACAGCGCGGTGCGCATGGCGTCCCGGTCGAGGCCGCGGGCCGCCAGGTGGGCGAGGTAGGTGTCCAGGTAGGCGGGGACGTCCTCGGGTTCGAAGAAGCCCTCGTAGGGGCGGCCGGGGGCGAAGGAGACGGCGTCGGGGTAGCGGGTGGTGACCTCGTTGAGGAAGGTCATCGCGTCCAGCAGCGGGTCGGCGAGGCTGGCGTGCAGGTCGGCCAGGGGCAGCGGCTCGGGCGCGCTCACCGCAGGGCCTCGCGCAGCCGCTCGGCGGCGTAGCGCTGGGCGTCGGCGGCCGCGTCCAGGGTGCCGGTCATGGCGAAGAAGCCGTGCGGCATGCCCGCGTAGCGGCGGCTCTCCACCGGGACGCCGGCCGCGCGCAGCGCCTCGGCGTACTGCTCGCCCTCGTCGCGCAGCGGGTCGTACTCGGCGGTGATGACGGTCGCGGGCGGCAGTCCGGCCAGGTCGGGGGCGCGCAGCGGGGAGGCGTGCGGGTGGGCGCCGTCGGCGGGGTCGGCCAGGTAGTGGCCCCAGTACCAGGCCACCGAGCGGCGGTTGAAGAGCATCGGGTCGTCGTGCTCGCGCAGCGAGGGGGTGTCGGCGGCGTGGTCGGTGTTGGGGTAGACGAGCAGCTGGTGGCGCAGGGCCGGGCCGTTCTCGTCGCGGGCGATCAGGGTGAGGGCGGCGGTGAGGTTGCCGCCGGCGCTGTCGCCGCCGACGGCGAGCCGGCCCGGGTCGACGCCGAGTTCGCCGGCGTGTTCGGCGAGCCAGTACAGCGCGGCGCGGCAGTCCTGGACGGCCGCGGGGAAGGGGTGTTCGGGGGCGAGCCGGTAGCCGACGGAGGCGGTGACGCAGCCGGCCGCGTTGGTCAGCCGGCGGCAGACCGCGTCGCTGGTGTCCGGCGAGCCGAGGGCCCACCCGCCACCGAACAGGTAGAGCAGGGCCGGTAGTTGACGGCCGGGCGGCTCGGGGCGGTAGAGCCGCAGGGCGAGTTCGCCGCCCGGGCCGGGGATGCGGTGCTCCTCGACGGCGGCGACCGGCTCGGGGCTCCCGGCCGCGGCGCGGATGTCGGCGAGGTCGGCGGCGCGGGCCTCGGCCAGGGTGAGGGTGTAGAGCGGCGGCGCACCGCTGCTCGCGCGCCGGGCGCGCAGCGCCTCGGCCTGGGGGTGCAGGGGCATGGGTGGTCCCGTTCGGTACAGATCCGGTGCGGAGGCGTCGGCGGGCGGACTCTCAGGGTCCAGGGTCCAGGGTCTATGGGACGAAGGACCCGAGGGCCTAGCGGTCGGCTTCGACGTAGACGGTCTCGTCGGTGCGGAACGCGGTGTCGAGGTCGGCGACGTCGGGGCGGGCGCCCTGGCGGTAGGCGCAGTGGCGGATCCGCTCGGGTTCGAAGCCGGCGAGGGTGAGGACGTGGCGCAGCTCGTCCAGGTCGTAGATCCACTGGTGCCCGAAGTGGCGGAAGATCTGGTTGACCAGGAAGGCCGGGCGGGCGGGCATCGGCGGGCCGAAACCGAGGGTGGTGAGGCGGCGGCGGTGCTTGGCGAGGAAGCCGTCCCCGTTGGCGTAGCCGACCAGGTAGCGGGCGAGGTCCGGGGTGGTGAGGCGCAGCACGCCGCCGGGGCGCAGGACGCGGCGCACCTCACGCAGCCAGCCGACCGCGACCGGCATGGTGACGTGCTCGATCAGGTGCTCGGCGTAGACCCAGTCGACGCTGGCGTCGGCGAAGGGCAGCGGGCGGCCGATGTCGAGCTGGGTGAACCAGCGGTCGCCGTCGACCCGGTAGAGGGTGCCGGGTTCGGTGGCGGCGCCGGGGCTGCGCAGGGCGGTGAGGTCGGTGCCGAGTCCTTCCGGGTGGGCGGTCCGGAAGGCGGCGAACTCGATTCCGGTGAGGCCGAGTTCGCGGAATCCGGCGTGGTCGCGGGGCAGCCCGCCGGGGTGCGCTTCGAGCGTGTCGCAGGTGGCGACCTGCTCGCTGAAGGCGTCCAGGCGGGTGGCGAGGCCGTCAGGGTCGTCCCAGTCCCATCCGGGGAAGGGGTCGTTGCGTTCGGTCTCGGGGGTCGGTTCGGTCATCTGCTGTTCTCCATCCATTACGGACAACGTGGCGCGGGCGGTGCGCGGTTCAGCCGACCGGGCAGGGCCAGGGGGCGAGGGCCGTGCGGTCCAGGTCGGCGAGCCGGGGGCGGCCCAACAGGGCCATGGTGTGCTCCAGTTCGTCGCGCAGCAGGTCGAGGACGCGGTGCACGCCGGCCTCGCCCTCGGTGGCGAGGCCCCAGAACACCGGACGGCCGACCAGGACGGCGCGGGCGCCGAGGGCGAGCGCGACGGCGATGTCGGCGCCGGTGCGCACCCCGCCGTCGAGCAGCACGGGCAGGTCGGCGGGTACGGCGTCGACGACCTCGGGCAGTGCGGCCAGGGAGGGCAGTGCGCCGTCGAGTTGCCGCCCGCCGTGGTTGGAGACCACGACGGCGTCGGCGCCGTGCTCGGCGGCGAGCCGGGCGTCCTCGGCGGTCAGGATGCCCTTGAGGACCAGCGGCAGCCGGGTGCGGGCGCGCAGCCAGTCGAGGTCGGCCCAGGTCAGGGTGGGGTCGAACTGTTCGCGGGCGTGCTCGGCGATGCCCGAACCGCCGTCCGTAGCGCGGTGGCTGGCGGACATCAGGTCCTGGTCCAGGTTGACGGCCCGGACGGCGGGCGGGATCGCGAAGCCGTTGCGCAGGTCGCGCAGGCGGCGGCCGATCCTGGGGGCGTCCACGGTCAGGACGAGCGCGCGGTAGCCGGCCGCCTCGGCGCGTTCGACCAGCGCGGCGAGCGCGGCGCGTTCGCGCAGCCAGTACAGCTGGAGCCAGAGCGGGCCGGTGGCGGCGGCCGCGATCTCCTCCAGGGTGCGGCTGGCGAACATGCCGGCGACCAGCAGGGCCCCGGCGCGGCCGGCGGCGCGCGCGGTGGCGGTCTCGCCCTCCGGGTCGACCAGCCGGTGGTAGGCCATCGGGGCGATGCCGACCGGCAGGCCGAGCGGCGCGCCGAGCAGCGTGCGCCCGGGCGAGCAGTCGGAGACGTCGACCATCGTGCGCGGGCGCAGTGCATAGCGCGCGAACATTTCCCGGTTCGCCGCCACGGTGCGTTCCGTGCCGCTGCCACCCTCGATGAAGTCCCATATTTCCGGGGAAAGTTGCGCGCGCGCGGCACGCTCCATCCCGGCCAGCGTGAGTTCTCCCACGGGCGTCCTCGATTCCGGGCGGCCACGCGTGGACCAGCCCCGGTTCGGCAGCGTAGGAGCAACAACCACATTGGTATAGACCTTGATTTGACCAAACGTCTGTGCAATCGTCTGGCAACGGAATTGACCGTTTTGGTTGTGAACGGCGTTCATGTCAAATCCCCTCACTTGTGTGGAGCGGTGTTGACCGGCATTTCCCCCTCTTCACTTCCGCCTTCCTCACCGCCGCACGCCGACGCCCCGGACGCCTGGGTCGACCGGCTGTTGCTGGCCGGTCCCGGAGGCGAGGAGTGCCTGCATCTCGGCGGACCACTCGACCGGGACGCCCTGCGCGCCCTGGTCGACGAACAGGCCGCGCACCTCGCCGCGGCCGGACTCGGCCCCGGCGGCACCGCCGCGCTCCGGCTGCCGCCCTCGGTGGCGTTCGTCACGGTGCTGCTGGCGTGCTGGCGGCTCGGTGCCCAAGTGGCGCTGCTCGACCACCGGTTGACGGACCACGAGGTCGACGCGGCGGTGGCGCGGCTGGCCCCGCAGGTCCTGGTAGGCTCCGCCCACCGGCCTGCGGCGGCCCTGCGCGGCTTCTCCGAGGTCGAGCCGGTGGCCGTCCGGCTGCCGGAAGGCCGCCCGGCCGGCACCGGGCACGCGCTGATCCAGCTCAGCTCCGGGTCCACCGGCCCGGCCAAGGTCATCGCCCGCACGGCCTCCGACCTGCTCCGCGAACTCGACTGCTACCACAGGCTGGTGGAGTTCCCCGGCGAGGGCGAGCGGGTCGTCCTGCTGTCCTCCGTGGTGCACGTGCTCGGCCTGGTCGGCGGACTGCTCAACAGCCTGCACGCCCGGGTCGCGCTCACCGTGCCCGAGCGGATGACGGCGGCGGGCATCCTCGCCGCGGTCGCCGCCGGCGACCGGCCGACCACCGTCATCGGAGTGCCCTTCCACGCCGAACTGCTGGCCGGCGCCGTCACTCCCCCGGCACTGCCGGGGCTGCGGCGGATGATCGTGGCCGGCGAACTGGTCCGACCGGGCCTGCCCGCGCTGTTCGCCGACCGCTACGGCGTTCCGCTCGGCACCATGTACGGGATGACCGAGACCGGGGTCATCGCCACCGACCTGTCCGGCACGCTCCACCCGGCCAAGCAGCCCGTCCACGGGATGCGGCTGCGGCTGGTCGCGGGCGAGCTGCGGATCGGCGCGGAGTCCTCGCCCTACCCGGGGCTGGACGACCCGAACCGCTGGTCGGACGGCTGGCTGCACACCCGCGACGCGGCCGAACTCGACCCGGACAGCGGCCTGGTCACCGTCCTCGGCCGCCTGGACTCCCAGGTCTCGATCGGCGGCCTCAAGGTCGACCTCACCGAGGTCGAGCAGACGCTCACCGCGCTGCCCGAGGTCCGCGAGGCCGTCGTGGTCTTCGAGGACGGCGCGATCGAGGCCTACCTCGCCACCGAACCCGACGCCGACCTCGCCCTCGTCCAGGACGGTCTGGCCCACCGGCTCGCCGCCTACAAGCGGCCGCGCCGACTCGCCCTGCTGCCCCGACTCCCCCGTACCGCCACCGGAAAACTCCTGCGCGACCCGGCCGCCCTGCGCACCACCGCCACGGCCGCCGCGCTCTGATCCACCGCACGCACCCCGACAAGGAGCCACACCATGCAGGACCGCGTCCGCGAGTTCGTCCTCGCCTCGCTCACCGAGATGCAGTACGACGTCTCCGAGGTCACCGGGGACACCGACCTCGGCCCGGCCGGGCTGGACCTCGAATCGCTCGCGCTGGCCGAGCTGTCGGTGCAGGTCGAGGACGAGTTCGGGATCAAGTTCGACCTCGACGAGATGGAGACCACCGCGCTGATGACGCTCGACGAGTTCACCGCCGACGTCGTCAAGCGGATCGCCGCCGGCACCACCGCCGCCACGGCCACCGCCGGTAGCCCGGCGTGAGCGGCTCCGCCCTCCCCGACCGGGCCGAGGTCCGCGCGATGCTGGCGGCGTTCGGGCAGCGCGCCGCCGACACCGTGCCGGACGACCTCGGATCGCTCGAACTCACCTGGCTCATAGCCGAGTTCGAGCAGCGCTACGGCATCCAGGTGGACCTCGACGACGACCGCTTCGGCGCCGTCCGGACGGTCGACGACGCCACCGAACTGCTGCGCTCGGCCGTCCTGGCCGACCGTGTGGGCGCCCGGCCATGACCACCGGCGCGCCCTCCGCGCACCGGCCGCGCGGCCGGCCGGTGGTCACCGGGCTCGGCGTGCTCAGCGCCGCCGGGCGCGGACTCGGCCCGCTGACCGAGGCCGCCGCCCACGGCAAGACCGCCTTCGGCCCCGTCACCCGCTTCGACGTGAGCGCCCGCCGCACCACCCGGGCCGCCCTGCTGCCCGACGACGTGCCGCTCGCACACACCTTCCCGCTGGCCCGCGCGGTGCTCGACGCCGTCGGCCAGGCCTGCCGCCAGGCCGGACTGACCGCCGCCGACGGCGCGGACACGCCCGTCCTGCTCGCCCTGCACAGCGACGAACGGACCAGGGGCACCGCCGACGCGGTGGCCGCCGGCGTCCGCGCCGCCTGGGGCACCGCGGGCGTGACCCGGGTGTACACCGGCGCCTGCGTGGCAGCCGCGACCGCCGTCGCGGACGCCGCGGCGCTGGTCGCCGCCGGGCGGCACGAACGGGTCCTGGTCGCGGCCGGGCACCTGGTCGAGCCGGGCGTGTTCGCCGTCTTCGACGCCGGCCGCGCGCTGGCCCGGGACGGCGAGCTGCGCCCGTTCAGCACCGGCCGCACGGGCACCCTGCTCGGCGACGCGGCCGCGGCCGTACTGGTCGAGGCCGCCCCGGCCGCCGAACGGCGCGGCGCCACCGCCCTCGCCCGGCTGGCCGGCTGGGGCCGGGCCGGGGACGCCCACCACGTGTGCCGCCCCGAACCGGACGGCGCCGGAGTCGCCCGGGCCGTCGAGGCCGCGCTCACCCGCGCCGGCGTCGCCCCGGCCGAGGTCGGCTACGTCAACGCCAACGGCACCGGCTCCACCCTCGCCGACCAGGCCGAGGCGAGCGCGCTGCGCCGGGTCTTCGGCGCGCACACCGCCGAACTCCCGGTCAGCTCCAGCAAATCCGTCCACGGGCACGCCCTGGAGGCCTCCGCTCTGCTCGAACTCGCCGTCACCATCGGCGCGTTGGGCACCGGACTGCTCCCGGTCAACGCAGGCTGGCTCGGCCCGGACCCGGACATCGGCCTCGACCTCGTCCTGGACGGCCCCCGCGCCGCCCGCCCCCGCTACGCACTCAGCCTCAACTCCGCCTTCGGCGGCGCCAACACCGCCCTGCTGGTGGCCCCCGCATGACCGGCCACCAGCCACCGCCCGCCGTCCGACGGCGCCGACCCCGTACCCCGGCACCCACACCATGACCACCGACGCCACAGACTCCGACGCCACAGCGCCCTACGGCGCAGCACCCGACGACACAGCGCCCGACGCCACGAGCTTCGGCGCCGCACCCGCGCCGGCCGCCGCCCGGCTGCGGGTCCTCGCCGAGGCCCGCCGACCCGACCCCGGCTCGGCCGACCCCGACCTGGCCGGCCCGCCGCCACCGCTGCCCGGCTTCGCCGCCTCCGGCTTCAACCCGCTGGTCGCCGACACCGCCGACCGCTGCCTGCGCGCCCACCACGGCGCCCCGCCCGCCCCGGGGCGGACCGCACTGCTGCTGGCCAGCGCCGGCGGCGACCGCGCCACCGCGCGGGCCATCGACCGGAGCGCCGAACCCGGGAGGCGCCCCGCACCCCTGCTGTTCTTCCAGTCCAACCCCAACGCCGTCCTCGGGCACATCGCCGCCCGCTGGGGCCTGACCGGCCCCGTCGTGGCGATCAGCCCGGCCCACGCCGTCCCCGGGCAGGTGCCCGCGGACGCGCTCGACCTCGCGGCGCTGCTCCTCGCGGACGGCGACGCCGACCAGGTGCTGGTCATCGCCGCCGAACCGGGCGACGACGGACCGGGCGAGGCCACCGGACACGCGGTGGCCGTCCTGGTCACCGGCTGACGTCCTGTTGACCGACCGGGCCACCGGCCGAGTCACCAGCCGGGCCACCCGCCGGGTCACCGACTGAACCGTCCGGCCACCGCCGGCCGTACCCACGGACGAGGCCCGACCACTGAAGCAGCCGCACCCGGCAGACCAGCACCCGGCCCCGTCACCCACCCCGGCGCCGTCGCACCCGCCGACAGCCCGCCGACACCCGCCAGCACCGTTCGCCGCCCGCGCGGCCGCCCGACCCACGCCAACCGATCAGCCGCCCGGGCCGCCTCCGGCCCCGAGGGAGGGATCCACCCCGTGACCATCCGCAGTGTCCGCAGCCTGATCGCGGACGACCCCGACGTGGGCGCCGGCAACGTCCTGACCGCCCGGCTCGCACTCGGCCTCGGCCTCGACGAACCGCTGCTGACCTTCGACACCCCGGTGGACGACCACCCCGCCTGGCAGCCGCTCACCCTGCGCGAGCTCGACCGCGCCGTCCGGGCCCGCGCCGCCGCCCTGCACGCCCTCGGCATCACCCGGCGCGACCCGGTGGTGGTCTTCGCCGGCGACGCCGCCGACCACGTGCTCGCCTTCCTCGCCCTGACCCGGCTCGGCGCCATCCCCGCGCTCCTCAACCCCAACGTGGACGGCGAGCGGGCCGCCCGCTACATCGCCCGCCTCGGCGCCGTCGGCGTCCTCGCCGACCCGGCCCACCTGGCCGCGCTGGCCGACCACGACCCCGGCGCGCCGCTGCTGCCCGAGATCTCCACCCTCGGCGCGGGCGACCCGGACGCCGCCCCCGAGCCGTACCGGCACTGGTCCGGAGACCCGGTGGCGATCACCCACTCCTCCGGCACCACCGGGATGCCCAAGGCCGTCGTCCACTCGCACGCGAGCCTGTACGCGGCGATCCGCCACCGGCTGCGGCTGCCCCGCCCCCAGGGCCAGGACCGGATGCTCAGCGCACTGCCCGCGCCGCACGCCGCCACCCTGATCGCGCTCAACCTGGCGCTCAGCTCGCACACCGAACTCGCCGTGCTGTCACGGCAGTCCGGCGCCGGGGTGCTGGACGCCATCGAGCAGTGGCGGCCCACCGGGGTGATCGGCTTCGCCGCCACCTGGGCCGAACTCGCCCACCACGACCTCACTGCCCGGGACCTCGACACCGTCGCCCTGTGGTGGAACACCGGCGACTGCGCGCACGAGGTGCACATCCGCCGCCTGATCGCCGCCGGCAGCCGGGAGTCCGTCACCCGCGCGGGCCGCACCCGGACGCCGGGCTCGCTGTTCGTCGACGGCCTGGGCTCCACCGAGATGGGCCACTCGCACTTCTTCATCACCCACGGCCCCGGCACCGAGCGCTACGGGCGCTGCGTCGGGCGCCCGCACGCCTTCGTCGACTGCGAGGTGGTCGGCCCGGACGGCGAGCCGCTCGGCCCCGGCGAGGTCGGCGAACTCGCCACCTCCTCGCCGACCCTGGCACTCGGCTACTGGAACGACTCGGCCACCACCTTCCGCACCCGGATCCGCGGCCGCTTCCTCACCGGCGACCTGATGTACCGGGACGAGGAGGGCTACTACTACCACGTCGACCGGGCCGTCGACTCGGTCGAACTCGGCGACGGCAAGCGGCTGTTCACCGCCATGTCGGAGGAGCGGGTGCTCGCCGCCCGCCCGGACGTGGCGGACTGCACGGTGGTCGCCGTACGGGACGGCGAGCGGGTGGTCACCGACGTGCTGCTGATCCTCGCCGCCGACGCCGACCCGACCGCCGACCGGACCAAGGACGTCATCGCCGCCCTGGACGAGGCCGCCGCCGCGACCGTGCGCCAGGTGCTGGTCGTCTCCGGGGACGACATCCCGCTCGGCCCCACCGGCAAGGTCCGCAAGGTGCTGCTGCGCCAGCGCTACCTCGACGCCGCGGCCGGTGCCCGATGACCCGCCGCGAGGGCGCCGTCGTCACCGGCCTCGGCCTGGTCTCGCCGCTCGGCCGCAAGCCCGCCGAGGTGTTCGACGCGCTCAACGCCGGGCGCTCCGGGCTGACCGCCGTCCCAGAGGGCCACGCCGCGCACGGCTGGCTGCCCGCCGCCGGGATCGCCCCCGCCGTCGACGGCCGCGAGGTGCTGCCGCCCACCGAGACCCGCTGCGTGGACCGCTTCGTGCTGCTCGCCCTGGCCGCCGCCGACGACGCGCTCGCCGACGCCGGCCTGGTCGTCGGCCGGGACGCCGACCCGCACCGCACCGCCGTGGTGCTGGCCACCGGCGGCGGCGGACTGGAGACCTTCGAGCAGCAGTCGCACCGCCGGCTGGAGCGCGGCCGCCCCGGCGTCAGCCCGTACCTGCTGCCGGGCATGCTCTCCAACATGGCCACCGCCCGGATCGCCATCAAGCACGGCATCCGCGGCTACAGTTCGGCCGTGGTGACGGCCTGCGCGGCCGGCGCCCAGGCCGTCGCCGAGGGGCTGCGGCTGATCCGCTCCGGCGACGCGGACGTGGTGGTGTGCGGCGGCACCGAGTCCTCGCTGCACCCGACCATCGCCGCCGCCTTCACCAACGCCCGTGCGCTCGCCCAGGGTTGGGAGGATCCGGAGCAGGCCAGCCGGCCCTTCGACACCCGCCGCAACGGCTTCGTGCTCGGCGAGGGCAGCGCCGTCCTCGTCCTGGAACGCGCCGACCACGCCGACGCCCGCGGCGCCGCCGGGTACGCGGACGTCATCGGCTGGGGCGCCTCCACCGACGCCCACCACCCGACCATGCCCCGCCCCGACGGCTCCGGCGCCGCCGACGCGATGCGCTCCGCGCTCGCCAACGCGGGCCTGGCACCGGGCGACATCGACTACGTGAACGCCCACGGCACCGGCACCAAGCTCGGTGACGTGGCCGAGACCGCCGCCCTGCGCGCCGTCTTCGGCGCGCACCCGCCCGCGGTCAGCTCCACCAAGGGTGCCACCGGCCATCTCCTCGGCGCCGCAGGCGCGTTGGAGGCGGCGGTGACCGCCCTGGCGGTGGCGAGGGGGACGCTGCCGCCGACACTCAACCTGACCGACCCCGACCCGGCCTGCGACCTGGACCACGTCCGGGGCGGGGCCCGGTCCGCACCGGTGCGCGCCGCGCTGAGCAACGCCTTCGCCTTCGGCGGCCACAACCTCAGCCTGATCCTCGGCCCGGCGTCCACCCGGGCCGCCAAGTAGCGCGCCGATCCACGCCCTTCCATCCCTCCGGGGGAGATCCCGTTGTCCATCCAGTCCATCACCCACGTCGAGTTCCACTGCGCGGACGCCGACAAGACCGCGGCCGGGCTCTGCGCCGACTTCGACTTCACCGCCGACGCCCCGGAGACCGCACCGGACGGCGCCCGCACCATCCGGCTGCGCCAGGGCTCGATCCGGATGCACCTGGCCTCCGCCGCCGACCCCGACCACCCGGTGGCCGGCTTCGTCGCCCGGCACGGGGACGGCGTCGCCGCCCTCGCCCTCGCCTGCACCGACCCGCAGGCCGCGCTGGAGCGCGCCGAGCGGCACGGCGCCCGCGTGCTGGACCGGGCCGGCGGGCTGATCGCCGGCTTCGGCGACACCGCGCTGAGGTTCGTGCCGCCGCGGCCGGCCGAACCCGCCGACGAGCCGGGCCTGCTGGACGCCCTGGACCACGTCGCGATCTGCGTCCCGGCCGGCGAACTCGCCGACGCCGTACGGTTCTGCGAGGCCGCGCTCGGCTTCCACCGGATCTTCGGCGAGTACATCGAGGTCGGCCGGCAGGCCATGGACTCCAGCGTGGTGCAGAGCGCGTCCGGCGAGGTCACCTTCACCCTGATCGAGCCGGACACCACCCGGCGGCCCGGCCAGATCGACGAGTTCCTGGCCTCCCACGACGGCGCCGGAGTGCAGCACCTGGCCTTCCGCACCGGCGACATCGCCACCGCCGTCCGGACCGCCCGGGCCAACGGCGTGGAGTTCCTGAGCACCCCGGGCGCCTACTTCGACGCCCTGGCCGAGCGGTTCGGCGAGACGGCCATCCCGGTGGAGACCCTGCGCGACCTGCACGTGCTCGTCGACCAGGACCACGGCGGCCAGCTGTTCCAGATCTTCGTGCGCTCCACCCACCCCCGGCGCACGTACTTCCTGGAGCTGATCGAGCGCCAGGGCGCCGGCACCTTCGGCACCGCGAACATCAAGGCCCTGTACGAGGCCGTCGAGCGGCAGAGCTCCGACGCCGCCGTCTGACCGCCGCCCACACCTCCGGAAGGGGCACACCCCATGACCACCGCCGTCGAGTTCCGCCTCAGCGAGGCCGAACACGCCCTGCTGCCCACGCCCGAGGAGGTGGCCCACTACCGCGAGCACGGCTGGTACCTGTCCCGGAAGCTGTTCAGCGACGAGGAACTGGACACCCTCCAGGCCGCCACCGAGCTCTACTACGGCGGCCACCGTGACCGCGAACTGCCCGCCCGCCCGCCGCGCCTGGCCGCCTGGGACCCCTCGCAGGGCCCGATCCAGCGGCACAACGACTACGTGCACTACGAGAGCGACGCCATCGGCGCGATCCTGCGCAAGCCGCTGATCGGCGCGGTGGCCGCCCTGCTGGCCGGCGCCGAGGAGATCCGGGTGTTCCAGGCGACCCTGATCTACAAGCCGCCGGTGCCCGGGGAGCCGAGCAACCAGGTGCCCTGGCACTTCGACAAGCACTACTGGCAGACCTCCACCTCGGAGGAGATGCTCACCGCGTTCATCCCGTTCCACGACTGCCGCGAGGAGAACGGCACCATCACCATGGTGGACGGCAGCCACCGCTGGCGGGAGCTGGACTCCGGCGAGGACTCCACCCGCCACTTCGCCGACCGCGACCGCACCGAACTCGACGACATCCTGGCCGCCAACGCCGCCCACAACGGGCAGCAGGTGCGCACCGTCCCGATGCACATCCCGCGTGGCCACATGTCCTTCCACCACTGCCGCACCTACCACGGCAGCGGCCCCAACCTGGCCTCCTTCCCGCGCCGGGCCGTCTCGCTGCACCTCCAGGACGGCGCCAACGAGTACCGCCACCACACCCGGGCGGACGGCGGCCCGGTGGTGTACAACCACGACGTGCTGGTGCGCCGCACCGCCGACGGCCGACCCGACTACGCCGACCCGCAGTTCTGCCCGACCATCTGGCGGGGAGCCCGGTGACGGCTCCCCCGGCGACCGTGCCCCCCGGCACCACCTCACCCGACACCGCCGCGCCCGGCACCGCTGCTCCCGGCACCGCGCCGCTGGACACGCCGGCCGAGCGCTACCGGATGCTGCGGCTGATCCGCGGCTTCGAGGAGCTGGCGCTCGGCCTGGTGAAGGCCGGCGCGATCCCCGGCGGCATCCACCCGTACATCGGCCAGGAGGCCGTCGCGGTCGGCGTCTGCTCGGCGCTCGGCCCCGCCGACCGGCTCACCAGCACCCACCGCGGCCACGGCCACGTCCTCGCCCGGGGCGCCGCACCGCACCGACTGCTCGCCGAACTCGCCGGCCGTGTCGACGGGTTGAACGGCGGCCGGGGCGGCTCGATGCACGCCGCCGACCTCTCGCTCGGCATCCTCGGCGCCAACGGCATCGTCGGCGCCGGTGCCCCGATCGCGGTCGGCGCCGCCTGGGCCGCCCGGCAGGCGGGGGACGGCCGGGTGGCGGTGGCCTTCTTCGGCGACGGCGCGCTCAACCAGGGCGTGCTGCTGGAGTCGTTCAACCTCGCCGCGATGTGGCAGCTTCCGGTGGTGTTCGTCTGCGAGAACAACGGCTACGCCACCACCCTGCCCGCCGCCACCGCGGTCGCGGGCAGCGCGACCGGGCGGGCGGCCGCCTTCGGCATCCCCGCCGAGGAGGTGGACGGCATGGACACCGAGGCCGTCCGCGCCGCCGCCCTGCGCGCGGTGGAGCGGGCCCGCTCCGGCGGCGGCCCCGGCTTCCTGGAATGCCGCACCTACCGCTACGAGGGCCACCACACCATGGAACGCCGGATGAAGCTGCACTACCGCACCCCCGAGGAGGTCGAGGCCTGGCGCGCCCGCGACCCGCTCCCCCGGGCCGCCGCCCAGCTGGAACAGTCGGCCGTCGCCGAACTCGACGACGCGGTGGCCCGCCGACTCGCCGCCGCCGAGGAGTTCGCCCTCGCCTCCGAACACCCCGACCCGGCCGGCGCGTTGGACCATCTGTACGCCGACGGCCTGCGGCCCCGAGCCGGGGCGGTGGCATGACCAGGCTCTCGTACACCAAGGCCCTCAACCGGGCGATCGCCGACGAACTCGCCGACGACCCGGCGGTCTGCGTCTTCGGCGAGGACATCGGCGCCGGGATGGCCGGCCCGACCCTCGGCCTGCTGGACCGCTTCGGGCCCGAGCGGATCGTCGACACCCCGCTGTCCGAGCAGGCCTTCACCGCCATGGCGATCGGCGCGGCGCTCGCCGGGCGCCGCCCGGTGCTGGAGTTCCAGATCCCCTCGCTGCTGTTCCTGGTATTCGAGCAACTCGTCAACCAGGCACACAAGTTCTCGCTGATGACCGGCGGGCAGGCGAGCGTCCCGCTGACCTGCCTGGTGCCCGGTTCGGGCTCCCGGGACGGCTGGGCCGGGCAGCACTCCGACCACCCGTACAGCCTGTTCGCGCACGCCGGGGTGAAGACCGTGGTGCCCGCCACCCCGACCGACGCCTACGGGCTGCTGCGCTCGGCGATCCGCGACCCGGACCCGGTCGTGGTGTTCGCGCCCGCCGCCGCCCTCCCGGTGCGCGAGACCGTCACCTGGGACCTCGCGCCGATCCCGCTCGGCCGGGCCCGGATCCACCGCTCCGGCACCGACGTCACCGTGGTCGCCGTGGGACACCTGGTGCACGACGCGCTCGCCGTGGCGGACGAGGTCGCCGAGGAGATCTCGGTCGAAGTCCTCGACCCCCGCACGCTGTACCCCCTAGATTGGGCCGCGCTCGCAGCCTCGCTGGAACGAACCGGCCGGCTGGTCGTCCTCGACGACTCCAACCGCAGCTGCGGCTTCGCCGCGGAGGTGCTGGCCACCGCCTCCGAGGAGATGCGCCTGATCGCCCCGCCCCGCCGGGTCACCCGCCCCGACGGCACCGTCCTGCCGTTCGCCCCCGCCCTCGACCGCGCCCTCCAGCCCGGCCGCGAGCAACTGCGCCACGCCCTGCACGCCGTCCTCAAGCACCCCTGAGCAGCCTCCAGCACCCCTGAGCAGAAGGAGCCGCCTTGTCCACCAACCGCTACCACTGGGACCGTTCGCACCCCGGCCTGACCAGCCTCCAGCAGGCCATCGACCCGCTGCGCCGCGAGGTCGTCGGCCACGGCGTGTACGGCGGGCTGACCAGCATCGAGCGCGTCCGCACCTTCCTGGACAGCCACGTCTTCGCGGTCTGGGACTTCATGTCGCTGCTGAAGAGCCTGCAGCGCGACCTCACCAGCGTCGACGTCCCGTGGGTTCCGAGCGGGCCGACCGCCAGCCGCCGGCTGATCAACGAGATCGTGCTGGTCGAGGAGAGCGACGAACTCGGGGAGGGCTACACCAGCCACTTCGAGCTGTACGTCGAGGGCATGCGGCAGGCCGGCGCCGACCCGGGCCCGGTGGAGGAGTTCCTGGGGCTGCTGGGCACCGGCACCGCCGTCCCGCAGGCGCTGAAGGCCGCCGCGGTGCCGCAGGCCGCCGTCGACTTCACCGGCACCACCTGGTCGATCATCGAGAACGCGCCGGTGCACTGCCGGGCCGCCGCCTTCGCCTTCGGCCGCGAGGACCTGATCCCGGACATGTTCGCCCAGGTGGTCGGCATCGACGACCCGGACGGCGTGCTCACCGTCTTCAAGGACTACCTGGCCCGGCACATCGAGGTGGACGGCGAGCAGCACACCCCGATGGCGATGCAGATGCTGATCGACCTGTGCGGCGACGACCAGGCCAAGTGGGACGAGTGCGCCGAGACCGTCCGCACCGCGCTGCGCGCCCGGGTGCAGCTGTGGACGGCGATCGAGGCCGCCTTCGCGTAGCACGGCCCAGGCACGGCCCAGGCACGGCCCGGGCGCGGCACACTCCGCGGCTCACCCCGCGCATCGCGCCTCGTACCGCGCGGTGCGGCTCAGACCACCTTCGGGACGGCGGCGGCCGACGCGGGCAGTTCGTCCGCCGCCGTCCGGAAGCGGTGCAGCGCGGCCCGGCCCTCCGCCCCCCGCACCCGGGCGGCGAGCCGGGCCGGCAGCACCACGGTGGTCAGGTAGCCGGCACCGCCGAACCCCTCGACCGTCCAACTCACCCAGGGAAGCGGGTAGTTGGCGGCTGGACTGAAGAACACCGGCCGATGCCCCTGGAAGCTCACCCGATAGGCCCCGAACCGACTCCAGTTCGAGAAGCTGAACCGGCGCTCCTGCGGGTCGAAGCCCAGCGGCACGCAGTCCCGCAACCGGGAGCGGCCGAGCGAGGCCAGGAAGCCGAGGTTGGAACGCAGGTTGAGGTGGGCAACCGGGAACTCCTCGACGGCCGCCCGCAGCGCGCCCGCGAGCGCCGCCGGGCCGTCCTCGGGCCGGTGCGACACGTGGACGTCGCCCAGCAGGTTGCCCACCAGGGCGGGTGAAAGTCCGAGCCAGCGCCGGGCGTTGACCGGTACGGTCAGCCAGCGCTCCGCCTTGTCGCCGTCCAACTCCCGGACGGTGCTGACGACATGGGCGCAGAGCACGTCACCGGAGGAGAGCCGGCGGCCGGCCGTCGCGCTGAACTCCGCGCGCATCCGCTCGACTTCGGCGTCCCCGAAGTAGATCTGGACGGTCCGGTTGGCCCGCGGACCGACCGCCACCTCGCGGGCCAGCAGCTGCGCCTGCGCCGTCGAGGGCACCCGGAAGCCGGGCCGCCCGCAGTCCTCGACGGGGAGCACCCGGTCCAGCAACTCGTCCTGGTCCTCGACCAGTTCGGCTTCCGGCAGCTCCTCGTCCTCGACCGCCGCCGACCAGATCCGCAGCAGCAGCATGAAGCTGTGCAGATCGCCGATCGCGTGGTGCCAGGAGCAGCCCAGCACCGTCCCGCCGTCTCCGGTGCGGGTGACCCGGACGGTGAGCAGCGGGACGCCGCCGCCGCGCGCGGCCGGGGCGTCCACCGGATCGACCAGTTCGGAGCCGGCGGCCGCCACCCGGCCCATCGTCTCGGCGAGCGTGCTGTCCACGGTGTAGACGTCCAGCGGGACGCCGGAGTCGTCGCAGACCGCTTCGAGGGCGCCTCCCCCGCCGGTGCGCAGCCGCCCGGCGAACACCGGCACCCGGTCCAGTGCGCGGGCCAGTCCGGCGGCCAGCCGGTCCTCGTCCAGCACCTGGTCGAAGCAGAGCACGACCGAGACGGCGAGGTCCGCCAGCATGGTGTCCATCAGACCGCAGTGCAGCACGGTTGCTGGGGCGCGGCCGGCCCTGACAGTCCGGGATCTTCGCAACACCGGCCAACTACTCATGCGTTCCGTCCCCGATTGTTCTGCGGGTGGCGAGCGGGCACGCCGAACGATAGTGCCGCGCCGTCACAGTGGTCCAGTCCAATCCCAGGATCCGGAAAGGCCGCTGAACCGCCGCGGCGATAGAATGCCCAGCATGGGAGAGCGCCCGGGCGCACCCACCGCGCCGCCCCTCGTCCTGGTCACCGACACCGGGTCGCTGCTGATCGACCCGGCCCTGGCCTACCACCTCGGCCGCGACCCGACCAGCGAGGTCGTCCTGGACGACCCCCGGGTCTCCTGGCACCACGCCGTGCTGCGGGCCGCCGACGGACACTGGCTGCTGGAGGACGCCGGCAGCACCAACGGCACCTACGACCAGGGCCGCCGGGTCGAGCGCGAGGACATCGGCCCCGGCACCCGGCTGCGCTTCGGAGACCCGGCCGACGGCCCGTCCGCGACCTTCGCCGGCCTGCCCCGCCCCGACCCCGGCGAGCGGCCCTCCCTGCTCGCCCCGCAGGCCTCCGGCACCTTCCGCAGCCCCAGCTCGGTGCTCCAGCTGCCCGGCCGCACGGTCCGGATCGGCCGCTCGCACGACAACGACCTGGTCCTGGACGACCTGGTGGTCTCCCGCCACCACGCCGAACTGCGCGAACTGCCCGACGGCGGCCACGAGATCGTCGACCTGGACAGCCACAACGGCACCTACCACAACGGCCGCCCGGTGCAGCGGGCGGCGGTCGGCCCGGCCGACATCGTCGGCATCGGCCACTCCGCGCTCTGCCTCGCCGACGACCACCTGGTCGAGTACACCGACACCGGCGAGATCTCCCTGGACGTGCGGCACCTGGTGGTCCGGGTCGGGTCCGACCACCGGGTGCTGCTGGACGACGTGAGCTTCCCGCTCGCCGAGAAGGCGCTGCTGGCGGTGGCCGGCCCGAGCGGCGCCGGCAAGTCCACCCTGCTCAACGCCCTGACCGGGCTGCGCCCCGCCGACGAGGGCACCGTGCTGTACGACGGGCGCGACCTCTACCGCGACTACGCCGAACTGCGCCGCCGGATCGGCCTGGTGCCGCAGGACGACATCCTGCACACCCAGCTCACCGTCCGCCGCGCGCTCGGCTACGCCGCCGAGCTGCGCTTCCCCGGCGACACCGCGAAGCACGAGCGGGAGGCCCGGGTCGTCGAGGTGGTCCAGGAGCTGGGCCTGGCCGGCCGGGCCGACCAGGTGATCGGCAGCCTCTCCGGCGGCCAGCGCAAGCGGGTCAGCGTCGCGCTGGAGCTGCTCACCAAGCCCTCGCTGCTGTTCCTCGACGAGCCGACCTCCGGCCTGGATCCGGGCATGGAGCGCTCGGTGATGCACATGCTGCGCGGGCTGGCCGACGACGGCCGGACGGTGGTCGTGGTGACGCACAGCGTGCTGAGCCTGAACGTGTGCGACCGCCTGCTGGTGCTCGCCCCCGGCGGCCGGACGGCCTACTACGGCCCGCCGGGCGAGGCGCTGGCGTTCTTCGGCTTCGCGGAGTGGCCGGAGGCCTTCGAGGCCTTCGAGAGCGAGGACCACGAGGCCTGGCAGCGCCGCTTCCGCAGCTCCCCGCAGTACGAGCGGTACGTCGCCGCCGAGGCGGTGCCCCTGACGCCGGCCGCGACACCGGGAGCAGCGGAGGCACCGGGAGTACCGGGAGCGCCGGAGGCAGCGGGCCCGGCGCGGGCACCGGCGGCCGGGCGGGATCCGATCGGCTGGGAGAAGCCGCAGGGCTGGTTCTCCCAACTGGGCACCCTGGTGCGCCGGTACACCGCGGTGCTCGCCGCCGACCGGCTGTTCCTGACCATCATGGTGGCGCTGCCCTTCGTGATCGGCCTGATGTGCCGGGTGATGGCCGGCTCCCGGCTCACCCCGGACAACGCCGTGAACTGCCTGCTCACGCTGTGCATCGGCGGCCTGCTGACCGGCGCCGCCAACTCGGTGCGCGAGGTGGTCAAGGAGCGGGCGATCTACCGCCGGGAACGCGTGGTCGGACTGTCCAGATCGGCGTACCTGGTCTCCAAGGTGGTGGTGCTCGGCACGGTCACGGCCGCCCAGGCCGTCGTGCTGACCGTGGTCGGCCTGGCCGGGGTGGACCTCTCCTGGGCGGTGCCGACCGGGGTGGTGATGCCGCAGCTGCCCGAACTGATCATCGCGGTCGCGCTGCTGGCGTTCTCGGCGATGATGCTCGGCCTGGTGGTCTCGGCGATCGTGGACAAGGAGGAGGCCACCATGCCGCTGCTGGTGCTCCTCTCGGTGGTGCAGATCGTCTTCAGCGGCCTGATGCTCAAGCTGCACGGCGTGCCCGGGCTGGAGCAGTTCGCCTGGCTGATCCCGTCCCGCTGGGGCATGGCCGCGATGGCCCGCACCGTCGAGCTGCACGGCATCTTCCCGAGCGCGATCACCGCCGACCCGATGTTCCGCCACGAGCGCGCCGGCTGGCTGCTCGACATCGCGGTGCTGCCCGGCCTCGCGGTCGGGTACGGGCTGCTGGTGCTGGCCCTGCTGCGGCGGCACGAGCCCGCGATCATGCGGCGCTGAGTCCCGAACAGCGGCCCCGGGCCCCGGCCGACCACCGCCGGTACAGTGGGAAGCGACCTGTGGTGCGAGTCCCATCGCTATGACCGCGCGCAGCCGCGGGCTCGCGCGGCGGAGGAAATGCAGCCGCCCATGGACGAGTTCGCGTTCCGCCCCACCCACGTCGCCCCGCCGGCCGGGATGGCCACCTGGGCGGCCCCGGACCCGGCCCGGCCCGCCACCCGGCTGGACGCGCTGCTGCCGGTGCGGGTGGTCGCCCGGCAGGGCGACTGGGCGCAGATCCTCTGCTCCAACGGCTGGACTGCCTGGGTCGACGGCCGTCTGCTGGTCGCCCTCCCGGAGCCGCCGCCCACCGCCGGGGGCCCGCCCACCCGGACGGCGGACCCGCGCCCGGCGCTCGTGGAGGCCGAGGCCGCGGTGGCCCGCTACCGGGGCCTGCTGGAGGACCTCGCGGCGGGCGCCCTGGACCTGGAGGCCTTCCGGGAGCGGACCCGCGGCCTGCGGATCGGCCTGGTCGTGGACGCCGAGGCGCTCTGGGTGTTCGACGCGGTGCGCGACCGCTGGTGCTACTGCGACGGGCTCCAGCTCCAGACGTACGCGGCCACCGACCGGCCGGGGCCCGGGGCGTCGCCATCGCCGCCCCCCGCCCCGTCGCCCGCCCCCGCCGCCCCGCCGGGGCCCGCACCCGGTCCGTACACCCCCACCCGGCCGGGCGTGCCGTGACCCGGGCCGAACGACCCCCCGAACGCCCCGGCCAGGCCGGCCACGCCGACCAGCTCGACCGCCCCGACCGGCCGTCCGCACCCGGCCTGCCGGCCGGCATGGTCGGGCGCCGGATCGCGGGCTACCGGCTGGAGCGCGAGATCGGCCGCGGCGGCATGGCCGTGGTGTACCGGGCCAAGGACCTGCGGCTCGGCCGGACCGTCGCGGTCAAACTGCTCGCCCCCGAGCTGGCCCGCAACGAGGTGTTCCGGCAGCGCTTCATGCACGAGTCCGAGGCCGCCGCCGCGATCGACCACCCGCACATCATCCCGGTGTTCGAGGCCGGCGAGCACGACGGCATCCTGTTCATCGCGATGCGCTACGTCGAGGGCGGCGACCTGCGCGGGCTGATGAACCGGGGCGGCCCCTTCCCGGCCGAGCGGACCGTCCGACTGGCCCTGCAGATCGCCTCCGCGCTCGACGCCGCGCACGACCACGACCTGGTGCACCGGGACGTCAAGCCCGGCAACGTGCTGGTCGCCGCCGGGACGGACAGCGAGCACCCCGAGCACCTGTACCTGGCGGACTTCGGCCTCACCAAGAAGTCCCTCTCGCTGAGCGGCCTGACCAGCGTCGGCCAGATCGTCGGAACGCTGGACTACGCCGCGCCCGAGCAGATCTCCGGCAAGCCGCTGGACGGGCGCTGCGACCAGTACGGCCTCGGCTGCGTGGTCTTCGAGATGCTCGCGGGCTCCCCGCCGTTCCGCCGGGAGAGCGACGTGGCGCTGCTCTGGGCTCACCTCAACGACCCGCCGCCCACCTTGCGCGACCACCGCCCTGACCTGCCCGCCGCCGTCGGCGCGGTGGTCGCCCGGGCACTCGCCAAGGCCCCCCAGGACCGCTACGCCAGCTGCCTGCAGTTCGTCGCCGAGCTGCGCGCGGCCACCGCCGTCGTGCCCGGCCACGGCGCCGTGCCAAGGGCGTGGAGCGGGGGCGGGCACGGGCCGCCCACCCGGGTCGTCCAGGCGGTCGTTCCCGGCCTCGCCGCGGCGGCCGTCGTGCCCGAGCCGCCCGCGTGGGCCGCCCCGGTCGTCCACCCGCCGCCGTGGTGAGCGCCGTACCCCCCGTCCCCCAAGGAAGCCGACCCTCAGGAAGCCGACCGCCATGAACGCCGTGAGCCAGGTCTTCGCCGTGATCGCCGCCGCGGTCCACCTCCTCGCGTGGCCGCTGGAGAGCTTCCTGTACGGCCACCCACGGGTGCGCTTCCTGCTCACCGGCAGCACGGCGGACGCGCCGGAGGTCCGGCTGTGGCGCTTCAACGTCGGCTTCTACAACCTGTTCCTGGCGCTCGGCCTGGTCGCCGGACTGGTCCTGCTGCACACCGGGCACTCCGCCTCCGGCCGCGCCGTGATCAGCTACGTCGCCGCGTTCATGGTCGCCGGCGGGGTCACCCTCCTCGCCTCGGAGCCGAAGGTCTGGCGCGGCGCCCTCGCCCAGGCGCTGCCGGCGGCGGCGATCCTCATCGCCGAGGCGTTCTGAGCGCGCGCCGCCCGGCAGCTGTCAGCCCGCCCCGGGGGCCTCGCCGCCCGAGACCTCTCCGCCGGGGACCTCGCCGCTGGGGACATCGCCGCTGGGGACTTCGCCCCGGCGGCCGGCGCGGGCGGCCAGCAGGGCGCCCAGCGCGCCGGTCAGCAGGCCCCAGCCCGCCGCCAGCGGGACGGCCGTCCACAGCACCGGGCGCAGGGTGAGGCTGCCGCTGCCGAGGCCGGCCAGCGGGTTGGCGCTGCCGAGGAGCGAGCCGATCAGGTCGCCGAGGCCGCCCTGGCCGACACCGACACCGAGCACCGACAGCCCGTAGTCGGCGTCCGCCCTGGTCCAGAGCCCGACCAGCAGCATCGTCACCGCGCCGGCCAGGGCGAACCGGACGGCGTGCTGCCAGAGCCGGACGGTGCGCGGCGAGCGGTACGCGGCGAGGAAGCCCGCCGCGAGCAGCAGCACGGCGGCCAGCGGCAGCAGCCACCAGCTGCGCGCGTCCTGGTCGGCGAGGGTGCCCAGGCTGATGGTGGCCTGCTGCCCGTCCGGCACCCGCAGCACCTCGGCGAGCGGCCTGGGCACCGGCAGACCGAGCGCGCCGCTGAGCCGCCCGTGCCACTGCGCACCGAGCCCGACGCCGAAGGCCAGCCAGACCAGGTCGGGCAGGGCGAGCAGCAGCACGGCCAGGGTCTGCCGGGCGTTGCCGTGCACGATCGCGGTCAGCACCCCGGCCGTCAGCCCGATCACCAGGTACGCCAGCAGGACCATCCAGAGCGCGAACGCGGCCGGGCGGACGGCCAGTTGGTAGGGCAGCAGGGCGCGCGGCAGCGGCGCCCGCCGGGACACCGCGAAGGTGCCCGCGAGGACGACGAGCAGCCAGGCCAGCCCGATGCCGACCGTGCTCGGGGCGTCCGCGTGGAAGCCGACCTCCGGGGTGAGCCCGAGCGCGCCGCCGATGGTCTGCGCCAGGTCGCCGCCGAGCGGGACGTCGAAGGTGTGCCGGGCGCCGAGGGTGAGCAGCGCGAGGGCGACCAGCCAGATCACCACCGTGCGGGCGATCCGGCCGAGCAGTTCGCCGCTGCCGGCCACCGCGCGGAAACGCAGCTGCCGCAGGAACACCTCGGCCATCACCACCGCGCCGGCCAGCGAGACGGACAGCGGCATGGCGCTGATCCCGGCATCCACCGCGGCGAACTGCCCGGCCCCACCGTCGAGTTGGACGGCTCCGCCGACGGCCAGCACCACCGCCCCGGCCAGCACGGCCGGGAAGCCGCCGCCCGGGAGGTCGTCGGCGCCGGCCAGCCAGAGACCGAGCGCGGCCACCGCCGCCATGGCGGCGAACCCGGCCAGCACCACGGCGAGCGCGTCCAGCCAGCCGCGCAGGGCGCCGGGCGGGCCCGCGACCCGGGTGGTGGGCTGCTGCATGGCGCCTCCTCGGTGCGTCGGGCTTCGCGTTCCAGGGTGGCCGACAGCAGGCGGGCACGCTCGGCGACGGCTCCCGCACCTGCTGTTGCGGCGGGTGGGGGGCCGGGGGGAAATGGAGGCCAGTGGCAGGAGCTTCCCGGGTCGGCGGGTCCGTCGGCCGCCTGCGAAACGGAGCCTCGATGAGTCCCCAACCGCCGCCGTCCGGCCCGCCGAGCGAACCGCCCCAGGGCCCCCCGTCCGGCCCGTTGGCCGGCCCCCCGTCGGGCGGCGGGCAGTTCGGGCCGCCGTCCGGGGCATCCGGCCCGTCCGGTCCGTCCGGCCCTCCGTCCGGGCCGCCTGGTTCGCCCGGTCCGCCCGGTCCGCCCGGTCCGCCCTCCGGGGACGGTCGGGGCCCGCACACGCCGTGGTGGCGCTCCGGGCGGGGGCTCGCGCTGGCCGCCGGCACGCTGGCGGTGGCCGCGGTGGCCGCGGTGCTGATCGTGAACAGCCAGGGTGGCGGTCATCACCACGACACCGTGCCGGTCGCCAACGAGGTGGCCCTCCAGGCCCCGGCCGACCCGGGGCCGGACCCGTTCACCCCATCGGTGGAAACCCAGGGGGTGAGCGCCCCCGCCCCCGCCCAGGCGCCGCGGTCCGAACAGGCGCCGCAGTCGGCCCAAGCGCCGCAGTCCGGGCCGGGCGGCCGGTCCGCGGCCGCCTCCCCGGCGGTGATCCACAGCGTCGAGGGCAGCTCCGCCGGGCTGTACGGCGGGACGATGACCAGGCCCAGCTGCGACACCGAGCGTCTGATCGGGATGGTCTCCAGCGGGGACGCCGGCCGCGCCTGGGCCTCCGCCGCGGGCATCCAGCAGTCCGGCGTCCCGTCCTACCTCCGCTCGCTGACCTCGGCCTACCTGCGGGTGGACACCCGGGTCACCAACCACAGCTACAGGAGCGGCGCCGTCGTCGAGTACCAGTCCGCGCTCCAGGCCGGCACCGCCGTCCTGGTGGACGCCCAGGGCGTGCCCCGGGTGCGCTGCTCCTGCGGCAACCCGCTGAAGCCGCCGGTGCTGGTGAGCGACGCCAAGTACACCGGGACGGCATGGGCCGGGTTCCACCCGACCACGCTGGTCGTCGTGGTGCCCGCGCCGCAGCCGGTGACCGAGATCATCCTGGTGAACATCGAGACGGGTGGCTGGTTCTCCCGGCTGACCGGGCGGACCGACGTGGTCGACCGGAACGTCGGACCGCCCAAAGGGCCGCTGGCGCCCGGCGTCCCGCCACCGGGGAAGATGACGCCCACCACGCCGCCGGGCACGGCCTCGACGTCGCACTCGACCTCCGCCTCGTCCTCCGGGACGACCTCCGGGTCCGGCTCGGCGACGACCTCGGGTTCGACCTCGTCCGGGGCGACGTCCTCCGGCCCGACCTCCTCGGGGGCCTCCAGCGGGACGGGCTCCGCCTCGGCAACGTCGTCCACCTCCTCGGGCGCCCCGCCCGGGACGGCCAGGACGACCGGCACCTCGTCCGCGTCCACCGGCTCCCCGACCGGACCCCCGACCGGCTCGTCCACGGGGCCCTCCACCACCAAGACGCCGCCCCAGACACCGGCCCGGTCGCCGAGCACCAAGGCCCCGGCGACCACGACCGGCTCCACCACGACGAACGGCACCAACGGCACCGCCCCCGGCACCCCCGGTACCACCGCGACGGCCACCGAGCCCCCGAAGACCACGACGGCCGGGAGCGCCACCCCCAGCTGATCGCCCACCCGCCGCCGGTGGCGGCGCGCCTCAGGGCAGCAGCACCTCGGCATCCTCGGGTCCCAGCACCCGGCCGCCGGCCGCACGGACCTCCATCGCCTCGATCGGCGCGCCCGTCCCGCGCTCCACCAGCCGGGCGCGCGGCTCGCCCTCCGCGAAGAACCACTGGTCGCCCCACTGCCGCAGCGCGGTGATCACCGGAAAGAGGGCGCGCCCCTTCTCGGTCAGCACGTACTCCTGGTACGGGCTGCCGTCGGTGGCCGGCGCGAGCTCGAACACCCCGTTGGCGACCAGGTTGGCGAGGCGGGCCGAGAGGATGTTCCTGGCGAGGCCCAGGTTCTTCTGGAACTGGCCGAAGCGGCGCAGCCCGTCGAAGGCGTCGCGGACGATCAGCAGCGTCCAGCCGTCGCCGACGACGTCGAGCGGGCGGGCGACCGGGCAGGTCGACTCCTCGTGCGTGGTGCGCTTCGGCACTTCTCCCACCTTCCACCGGTCGGCGCCCAGCCTATCGGCGAGTCTCGTGGTTGCTTATTGAAACCAGCATATGCCAGGGTGACGTGGTAGCACTTTGAAACCAGTTGGTCGTGCCCGCCACCAGGAAGACCCGCCCATGACCTCGCCCGCCCGCGCCACCGCCGCCACCACCGCCGAAGCGCCCCCGCGCGGCCTGCCACCCGCCGCCGCCTGGCTCCTCTCCGTCGCCTGCGGCCTCGCCGTCGCCAACGTCTACTACTCGCAGCCCCTGCTCGACCTCATCGCCGCGGACCACGGCATCGACCCGGCCACCATCGGCCTCGTCGGCACCCTCACCCAGACGGGCTACGCGCTCGGCCTGCTGCTGCTCGTCCCGCTCGGCGACCGCGTCAACCGCCGCACCCTCACCACCGCGCAGCTCGGGCTCTCCGTGCTCGCCCTCGCCGCCGTCGCGCTCGCCCCCTCCGCGTTGCTGATGCTCGCCGCGATGGCCGCCGTCGGCGTCCTCGCGGTGGTCGCCCAGGTCGTCGTCGCGTACGCGGCCTCGCTCGCCGCGCCCGCCGACCGGGGCCGGGTGGTCGGCACCGTCACCAGCGGCATCGTGGTCGGCATCCTGCTCGCCCGCACCGTCGCCGGCACCATCGGCGACCTCGCCGGCTGGCGCGCCGTCTACGTGGTGTCCGCCGTCGCCACCGGCGCGATGGCCCTCGCCGTCGCGGTCGTCCTCCCGGCCGAACGCCACCGGCCGTCGGCTCGAACCGAGCAGAGCGCGCAGACCGAGCAGACCTCGCAGACCGCACGGATCAGCTACCCCCGGCTGATCGGCTCGGTGTTCACGCTCTTCGCCGAGGAGCCCGTGCTCCGCACCCGGGCGGTCCTCGCGCTGCTCACCTTCACCTCCATCACCGTCCTGCTCACCCCGATGGTGCTCCCGCTCGCCGCCCCGCCGTTCAGCCTCAGCCACACCCAGATCGGGCTGTTCGGCCTGGCCGGCGCCGCCGGGGCCCTGGGCGCCGGCCGCGCGGGCCGCCAGGCCGACCTCGGCCGGGCCGAACGCACCGCCGGCATCGGCCTGTCGGCCATGCTCGCCGCCTGGATCCCGGCGGCCCTGCTGCCGCACTCGGTGTGGTGGTTGGTGCTCGCCATGGTGGTGATCGACTACGGCCTGCAGTCCGTGCACGTGGTCAACCAGCACCTGCTGTACCAGGTCCGCCCCGAGGCGCAGAGCCGGCTCACCGCCGGGTACATGCTCCTCTACTCCGCCGGCTGCGCGGCGGGCGCGATCGGCTCCACCGTCGTCTACGAGCGCTGGGGCTGGACGGCCGTCTGCCTCCTCGGCGCGGCCACCAGTCTGGCCGCACTGCTCTACTGGCTTGCCAGGAAGCAGAATTGACGCAACCCCCGAACCGCTCCTCCCCCTGATCCGACGGCACGTCACGGGGCGGGTATCGTCCCGGCCATGAAGGCAGTGTTACGCCGGGTGTGGTCCCTTCCGTTGGCGGGCGCGGTGGTCTCGCTGCTGGTGCTCTGCTGGAGCCTGTTCGCCGCGTCCGCGCAGTGGCGGGCCGCGAGCCGCATAGACGCCGCGCCGCTGCGGGTGGACGGGACGGTCAGCGCCGTGGCCCTGCGCAAGGGCGGTTGGCTCTACACCGTCATCTACCGGGTGGGGGATCGCGACTACCGCACGTCGGCGCTCGGCCTCAAACGGGTCGAGAAGCCGCACGTCGGGATGACCGTCGCGCTGGAGGCGGCGGCCGACGACCCGGCCACCGTCCGCGTGGCCGGTGACCACTACCCCAACGACGACATGCCCGCGACCTACGTGCTGGCCGCGGTGGGCGCCACGGCGGTCCTGCTGTGGCTGGTCGGCCTGCTCGTCCAGCGCGCCCGGGGCCGCACTCCCCTCCCGTGACGGCCGGTCCGGCCGCCGGGCCGGTTCGCCCGCCGCCTCGCGGGTGCGGCCGCACGGCGCCCGGCGCCGCCCGTCAGTCCACGCAGGGGATGCCGCCGGCCTTGACGGCGGGGCCCTGCATGGGGAGGCCGGCGGCGGGGTCGGTGGCCGCGTCGCCCGGCCCGGTGGCGGCGGCGGTGGGGCTGGGGGTGCGGGTCACGGCGAGGGTGACGACGATGTGGCCGGGGGCGACGACGGCGGCCGCGGTGGCGGTGACGCCGTAGCGGGCGGCGAGCTGCTGGGCGTCGGCCTTGGCGCCGCTGCCGTAGGAGACGGTGGTGGCCCTGGTCCTGGCGGCGGAGTCGCCGATCCTCCCCGGCTGGTAGCCGAGTTCGGTGAGGGCCTTGGACTCGGTGGCGGCCGCGCCGGCGCCCGCGACGGCGTTGACGTCCACGACGGCCCTGGTCGCGGTCGGGGAGGCCGCGGGCGGCGAGGGGGTGGTGGTCTCGGCGGCCGTCTCGGTGGGCGCGGGGACGGCCTGGACGGGGGCCGGCTCGCGGTTGAACAGCTGCCGGACGATCTTCTTGATCAGCTCCGGGTTGACGGTGTTGACCTCCTGGCCGCCGACGGTCTTGAACCCGGTGATCGGCAGGGTGTTGAACTCGACGTTCCCGCCGGTGAGGTTGGGCGCCTGCTGGGCGAAGTCGAGGATGTTCCACTCGTTGTCGATGACGACGTCCTTCTTCACCACCCCGAACAGCTTCTGCATCTGCCCGAAGTCGTTGAGGATGCCCTGCTGCTTGAGCCGGTACTCGACGGAGGAGATGAACGCCTGCTGCCGGTGGGTGCGGTCGAGGTCGCCGTTGGCGAGGTGGTGGCGCTGGCGGACGAAGGAGAGGGCCTGGGCGGCGTCGAGGGAGCTGATGCCCGCGGGGAGCTTGAGGCCGGTTCCGCCGCCTTCGTGGGCGGCGGTGCGGGCGACGATCGGATCGTCGACGGGGTGGTTGAGGCAGACCTGGATCGGCTCGACGGCCTTGGCGATGTCGTAGAAGCCGATCAGGTTGACCTCGGCGAAGTGGTCGATCGGGACGTCGAGGAAGCTCTGCACGGTCTGGATGGTGGCGGAGCGTCCGGCTTCGCGGCTCTGCCGTTCCAGGTCGGCCTTGGAGAGCCCCTTGCCGGCGAGTTTCTGCTCGGCGGCCACCTTCGCGATGCCGTAGGCCTCCTTGATCTTGTGCATCTTGCCGTCGGCGCCGGCGGTCTGCACGTAGTCGTCGCGCGGGACGGACAGCGCGGTGACCTTGCCGCCGTTGGCCGGGATGTGCAGGACGATCAGGGCGTTGGTGTTGTACCCGCCGATCTCGCTCGACCCGGCGTGCAGTTCGTCCTCGACGAACTGCTTGGGCAGGTCGTTGCCGTCCATGTCCTTGCGGCTGTCGAGGCCGATCAGCAGCAGGTTGACGGACTTGTCGAGGTGGGGCGGGGCGTTCTTCTTGGCCTCGCTCAGCGCGGTCGACTTGGTCATGCCGTCGTCGAGGCTGCGGTACTCGTACCAGGTGAAGCCGCTGGCGCCGAGGACGGCGACGGAGACGGCGCAGGCGAGGGTGCGCCCGGCGACGGTCAGCGGGGCGGGGCCCCGGCGCGGGCCGCGGCCGCGCGGGCGGAGGCGGGCGGCGCGTTCAGCCACGACGGCTCCTTCCGACCGGGGTGCCCGCACTGCGGGGCCGTCGGCGGTCGAGCGCGACGCGGACCGCGACGACCAGCAGCGCGACCCCCACCGCCGCCGCCATCACCGGGAACGCCCCCACCACCCACCGCAACGCGCCGGTGCCGAGCTGCTTGCCCTGGTACGCGTCCCGGTTCGCCAGGTACTCGATGCCGGCGGCGCCGAGCAGCACCACGAGCGGGGCCGCGGTGACGACCCACCAGCGGCCGGCCCGGCTGCACAGCGCCGCCGCGGCGCCCGTCCCGCCGACCGCACCGACCGCGAAGAGCACGCCGACGCCGGGGCCGCCGAGTTCGTCCGCGACACCGCCGAGGACGGGCAGGCCGACGGCGGTGAGCAGCACCGGCAGCCGGCCGCCCCGGCGGGCCTGCGGCCGGCGGCGGGAGGCCCCGGTCCGTGGCGGGCGGGCGGCGGGCGGCGCGGCGGGCTCCGCCCGGTCGGCCGCGCGCGAGCGCTGCGCGGGCAGGGCGGGGTCCTCGGTGCGCGGTCCCGCGTCCTGGTACGGCGTTCTCGCCCGCTGCCCGGCCATGCGCACTTCCCTCGCTCGTTTCGGCTGCCGCGGCGCGTGCGCGCCGCTGTGCGTGCCGGGACGCGTTCCGTCCTGGTGGCGGTTCCCAACTTCTACAGTGCTGTAGAAGCTGGGCTGGAGCATACAAACCCATTTCAGCAAAGTCACCCGCCGTCCTCCGGCAGCGGCCGAGCGCCCGGTGGGCCGTCGTTAGGATGGTCATGATCCCCCGCCACGTCGGCACACCATCAGGAACGCGTCAGAGGAGCAGAGCGTCACCATGTTTGAGAGTCTGAAGAACCTCGCGGACAAGGCCACCGACCTCGCCCGCGAGCACAGCGACGTGCTCGGGCAGGGCCTGGACAAGGTCGGCGACGTGATCGACGACCGCACGGACGGCAAGTACAGCGGCCAGATCGACACCGGCGTCGAGAAGGCCAAGGGCTTCCTGCGCAACCTCGACGGCGAGCAGAAGCCGGCCGAGTAGCCTGCCACCGGGCACGGTCGCCGGCACGATCGGCAGTACGACGATCGAACAAGGACACGGGCGCACGGGGAGGGGTCGGCAGCGATGAGCGAGGGGCAGCAGGGGTCGCGCTGGGGGCGCTGGCTGGTCGTCGGCGTACTCGTCGCGGCCGGGTGGGGCATCGTCCACGGCGGCGACCACCCCACCACGGCGTCGTCCGACGCCTCCCCGTCGGCGACCCCCTCCCCGGACGGTGCCGCGCCCTCCGCGTCCGCGTCCTCCCCGTCCGGGCCCGCCTCGACCGCGCCGTCGAAGCCGTCCGGCCGCTACGACCCCGCCGACTACGCGGCCCCGGTGCGCCGGTACGCCGCCGAGGCCGGGGTCAACCCGCAGCTGCTGATGGCGATCCTCTACAACGAGTCCTACAAGCCGCACGACCCGGAGCTCGAACGGGCCTGGCAGCGCGGCAAGCCCGAAGCCTCGTTCGGCATCGCCAACATGCACCGCGCCGCCTTCGACGACACCAAACCCGGCCGCCCCTTCGCCGACCGCAAGTGGGAGGAGCTGCCGGACGACCGCGACCTGGCCGTCCAGGCGGCCGCCTGGCACCTGCACGACCTGGCCGGGCAGCTCCCGGCGCGGCCGAGCGCGCCGCTGAACCACGACGAGCTCCTCGCCCTCGGCTACAACGCCGGCGCGGGCAACATGCTGGCCTTCGCCCGGGGGGTCAAGGTGGGCTCCCAGGCGCAGTCCTACCTCGACCGGCTGCACGACAACTGGGCCAGGTCCGGCACGGCCGTCCAGTAGCGCGGTCTCCCCGGGCCCCGGGGAGACCGCGCCGGGGATCAGCTGGCGCCGAGGCGGGCGGCCCACTGCGCGCGCCAGGCCAGCGCGTCGGCGACGCCCTCGGCGATGCCCCGCCGCGGCTGCCAGCCGAGCAGCTCGCGGGCGGTGTCGACGACCGCGTAGCAGCCGATCACGTCGCCCGGCCGGGGGCCCGCCTCGCGGACGTCGAGCTTCGCGCCGACGGCCTGCTCGAAGGCGGCGATCAGCTCGCGCACGGTGGTGCCGTCGCCCGTGCCCACGTTGATGACCCGGTAGCGGTCCTCGGCGCCCTCGACGATCACCTCGTCGAAGCGGAGCAGCGCCGCGACGTGCGCCTCGGCGAGGTCCCGGACGTGGACGTAGTCGCGGATGCCGGAGCCGTCCCTGGTCGCCCAGTCGACGCCGGTGACGGTGAACGGGGTGCCGTTGGTGTGCGCCTCGATCAGCTTGCCCAGGGCGTGGGTGGGGTTGAGGTCCTGGAGCCCGGTGCGCAGCCGCGGGTCGGCGCCGATCGGGTTGAAGTAGCGCAGGGAGATGACCCGCTGCCGCTCGGCGCCCTCCCCCTTGGTCCAGTCCTGGAGCACCTGCTCCATCATCAGCTTGGTGCGCGCGTAGGGGCTGTTGGCCTCGACCGGGCTGCTCTCGTCGACCCGCGCGTCCGGGGTGGGCGCGTAGATGGAGGCGGAGCTGCTGAAGACGACGCGGGTGCAGCCGTGGCGCTGGAGGGCGTCGAGCAGTTCGACGGTCTTGCCGACGTTCTCCCGGTAGTAGAACAGCGGCCTGGCCACCGAGTCCGGGACGACGATCCTGGCCGCGCAGTGCACGGCGGCGTCGATGTCCGGGTGCTCGGCGAAGATCCGGTCGAGCAGGGCCACATCGGCGACGTCGCCCTGGTAGAACACCTTGCCCTCGACGAACTCGGCCCGGCCCTTGGACAGGTCGTCCAGGATGACCGGGGTGATGCCCTGGTCGAGGAGGGCGAACACCACCGAACTGCCGATGAATCCCGCGCCGCCGGTGATCAGGACCTTCTTCATGCGCGGACGCTCCCTTGCGGTCGGCCGGGCGCCCGGTGGCGCCCGGTGACTTCTGGGACGGTGGTTCGCGCTCGACGGTTCCGCCGCCGGGCTCAGCGGCGGCGGAGCCAGAAGCCGGTGGCGACCAGCACGACGGCCGCTACGGCGGTGCCGATCGCGGCCCAGGCGGCGGCGTCGGGCGTGGTGTCGGAGGGGGTGTCGCGGGCGTCGGCACGGGCCCGGGCGGCGGCGGGGGCGGTGGAAGCGGTGGGTGTGGCCGTGGATGCGGGCGCCGGTATCAGGGCCGGGGCGCCGGTCGTCGCGCCCGTCGCCCCCGGCAACGGCGGATCGCCGACCACCGCGGCCTCGACGTCGAGTTCACCCTCGCCGTGCCCCGGCGAGGGGAACGCGCAGTCGACGCTCACCCGCCAGTGCCCGGCCGGGAGGATCTCCCGGGTGGTGTACGTCCCCGGCTCGCCCGGGACGGCGACCAGGCGCCAGGGGCCGACCGTGCGCCCGTCGGTGGCCGTCGCGGCCAGCGTGCCGGTGAACTCACCGGTGACCGGGTCGTGGTCGTTCTCCCAGGTGGCGGTGGTGCTGACGCGGCCGTTCCGCTGGCCGGAGACGTCCAGGTGGACGGTGTCGCCGTGGGCGGCGACCGGCACGGCTGCGGGCAGCACGGCCGCACCGGCGAGGGCGAGGGCGACGACGAGGGGGCGGGTTCGCATGGCGGGCAATCCTCGTGAGGGGTGAGGGGCAGGGAGCGGTGACGCCGGGTGCGGGCGGCCGCCGGGTGGTGGCGGCGCCCGCACCCGGCGGCCGCCGGACGGTCTCAGGAGGCCTTCAGCAGCGGCCGGTTGTTGCACGGCCGGCCGTTCGGGCTGCTGGAACTCCCCCCGGGGGCTGGTCCGACGGTTCGCGCCCTGCGAGAACCGTCGGACCAGCCCTAGCCGACCACCGTAGTACCAGCGGCCGTCGAGCCCGAGCACCAGCGCGCCGCCACCTGACGTGAAGTTAACCGGCCGACGCCGGAGGCGAGTTGCCGCTACGGGGGGCGCGGCTCCGCACTCCGGCGTCCCATCGCGTTTTCCCCTCCTCGTACGAGGTACGGGCGTCCCGCGGAGCGGGGCCCGCACCTTCCGGCACTCAGGAGAGCGGCGGGCCGCACGGGAATAACGAAAACCTCTTGCGAAATTCGGCCCGCTTGCGCGCGGCGGGCCGGGTCGCGCGGAGCGGACGGCGCCGGAGGCGCGGACCGAGAGCGGGCCGGGAGATCCCGGGGGCGGCCCCGGACGCGACGGTGCCGGGAAGCGCACTCGGGGGGTGTGCGCTCCCCGGCAACGGGGTGGTGGCGGCCACCCGGCCGGAGTCCCGGGGCATGGGCTCAGACGGCCGTGACGGAAATGCTAGGGCGTGCCACGGGGCCCTGAACAGAGTCCTGAACTGGCCAATTCCCGCCCAGGACATGCCAGCTGGGGCCGCTGGCCGACGCTCCGTCGACCAGCGGTCAGGCCGCCGCCCGCACCGGGGCCTGCTGCGCCGCCGCCCGGCCGCCGGCGCAGCCGCCGTGCAGTCGGGCCAGCCCGGCGGCGAGCCCCGCCCGGTCCCCGGCGAGCCACAGGCGCAGCGCGGCGGACAGCGCGGCGCTGGCCGGTCCGCTCGACGGGCCGCCGGTCCGCGCGATCCGCTCGCCCAGCAGCGGCAGCAGGTCCGCGATCGGGGCGGGCAGCCAGAGGGTCAGGGCGCAGGGGGCGGGCCGGGCCAGGACGCGCCGCAGCGGCAACGCCGAGGCGTCGTCGTGCAGCGCGGGGATGACCTCCAGCAGGCCGTCGACCACCACCTCGGAGACGTCCCCGCCGTGGCCGCGCGCGAGGGCCCGCAGCAGCGCGCGTTCGGCGGCGGTGATCCGGACGGTCAGCATGACCTCGTCGCAGTCCATGGTCCCGGTTCCCCTGTCGTGGAAGTCGTGGCGGTCGTGGCGGTCGTGGCCATCGGGGCCGGTGGGCCTGCCCCGGTGGTTCTCCTGCCCGTCAACGAGGCTCCGCTACCGGCGTTATCAGGCCGTAGTGGCCGTCGTAGCGGCGGTAGAGCACCCGGGCACGGCCGTCGCCGGGGTCGGCGTAGCAGACGAACGGGCCGCCGGTCAGCCAGAGCCGCCGGGCCGCCTCGGTGAGGTCGAGCGGGCCCGCCGGGTCGACGCCCGTGGACCGGCCCGCCCCGGGCGCGCCGCTGAGCGGGCAGCGGTGGACCAGCGCGTCCCGACCGGTCGCGGCGTCCGCGAAGAGGTGGAACGGCCGGTCCAGCGCGAGCAGTTCGCAGGTGGCCTGCTCGGGGGTGCGGCGGGCGAGGACGACCTCCTTGCGCCGGGCGATCCGCCGTTCGGCGAGCGGGCGGGCGGCGTACTGCGGGCGGTAGGCGCTCTCGTGGACAGCGGCGAATCCGATGTCGCCCTGCTCGCGCAGCCGGCCGGCCCGGCCGGCGAGGGTGCCCAGGACGACGTCGACGGCCTCGCGGGCGGTGGCGGCGGCGAGTTGCACCCGGACCGGGCCGACGCCGGCCAGGTCGACGTCGGCCTGCGCGAGGGCGGGACGGGCCATGGCCCGGTCGCGCACGCGGGTGAGCCGGATGCGCAGCGCGCGGGTTCCGGGGCCGAGCCCGACCGCCGTGTCCAGTGCCTGCGCCCGGGCGTACTCGGCGTCCTCGCGCGGCAGCTCGCCGCGGATCTCCACCCGGACGTCGAGGGCGGGACGGTGGCGCAGACTGGTCATCAGGGTCCTCCTTCTCCTGGACCATGCTGGCCCTCGGGCGGCCGGGCGGCGAGGGTCCAAAGACCCTCCGCGAGGGGCCCGGCCCGGAACTTTCCGGTGGGGCCTTCACCGCAGGTCAGCACCACGTTCCGGGGCGGTCGGAGCGAGTGCGGATGATCGACCGTTGGAGTGATCCGCCCGCGTTCGGCGCAACGCCCGTCGGACCGGCGCGTTTGCCATGACGTGCGCCCCTCCAGCCGGGGCACGCGCGGATCCGCGCGAGCCGGCCCCCCACCTCCCGGCCGGCCCGCCGGGGCCCCCGGTACCGTCCGCACCGGCTCCTCTGATGAGAGGTACTGACATGACCCTGCTGACCGAGACGCGGCAACGGGACCTCCCCCCGAGAACCGCACCGACCGCACCCCGCACCACCCGCGCGGCCGTCCCCCCGCTCGCCCCCGGCGCGGTTCCCGGCCTCGGCCACGCCGCCGCCCTGCTGCGCGACCCGCTCGGCTTCCTCGGCTCGCTCTCCCGGCACGGCGGCGTCGTCCGGATCCGGCTCGGGCCGCGCACCGTCTGCGTGGTCACTGACGCCCCGCTCGTCCACACCCTGCTCGTCGCCCTCGCCTACGACTGCCCGCGCGGCGCCGTCCAGGACACCCTCAAGACGGCGTTCGGCGACGGCCTGCTGATGTCCGAGGGCCAGGCCCACCGCGACCGCCGCCGGATCATCCAACCCGCCTTCGGGCCGGACCGGATGGCCGAGTACGTCGCCGTGATGCACCAGGTCACCGAGGAGCGGGCCGGGCGCTGGCACCCCGGGCAGGTCCTCGACGTGGCCAAGGAGATGAACCACCTCGCGCTGGAGATCGTCACCCGCTCGCTGTTCGACGCCCGGCTGAGCGAGGACGCCACCCTGGCCTTCCACCAGGCCCTGCCGGACCTGGTGAAGGGCCAGATCGTCCAGTCCCTCTACCCGCACCCGGCGCTCGCCCGGCTGCCGCTGCCCGTCAACCGGCGCTTCGACGCCGCCGTCCGGGTGCTCAACCAGGTCGTCGACCAGGCCGTCAGGCCGACGGGCCCCCGCTCCGCCGAGCGGGGCGGCACCCTGCCCGCCCTGCTGCGCGCCGCCACCGACCCGGGCACCGGCCGGCCGCTCACCGAGGCGGACGTCCGGTCCGAGGCGATCACCATGTTCGGCGCCGGCACCGAGACCGTCTCCACCACGCTGACCTGGCTCCTCGACGAACTCCTGCGCCACCCCGAGGTGGAGGCCCGGGTGCTCGCCGAACTCGACGAGCACCTGCCCGCCGGCGCCGCCCCCACCCCCGAGGCGCTGGCCAGGCTCACCTACACCCGCAGCGTCACCCAGGAGGTGGTGCGGCTGCACGCGCCCAACGCCTTCCTGATGCGCACCGCCCAGGTGCCGGTGGACCTCGGCCCGTACCGGATCCCGGCCGGCACCGAACTGCTCTACAGCCTCACCGCACTGCACCGCGACCCGGACCGCTACCCGGACCCGCTGCGCTTCCGCCCGGAGCGCTGGCAGTCGGGCGGGGTCGGGCGGCACTCCTTCCTCCCGTTCGGGGCCGGCAAGCACAAGTGCATCGGGGAGGCCTTCGCCTGGGCCGAGCTGACGGTCGCGGCGGCCGCGATCCTGCGCCGCTGGCGGCCGGTGGCCGTCCCCGACTCCCGGGCCCGGGAGGTGGTGTGGACGACGGTCCAGGCGCACGGGCTGCGCGTGCGGCTGGCCCCGCGCGGCGCCCGGATGCCCCGCCCGGACAGTCCGCCGGACGGCCCGGCGGACGGCCCGGAGGGGGACGACGGGGTGGGGAACGACGAGGTGGGGAACGACCGGGCAGGGGACGACCGGGCGGGCGTCGAGGCCACGCCGGCGGCCCGCTGCCCGATGAGCAACCCCGCCCCGGCCCCCGCCGCGCCCCAACTCCCGCAGCGGTCCGGCGAACTGCGCACCGCCGCGGCGCGGCACGCCGCCTGGGTGGTCGGCCGCAACCTCCTCACCCCGCCCGAGATGACCCGCTACGGGGCCTACGCCCTGCACGAGTTGATCGGCCACTCCTTCCCCCGCGCCCACGGCGCCAACCTCGACCTGCTGGTGGACATGCTGGGCTGGTTCACCATCCTCGACGACCGCTTCGACGGCCCGCCGGGGTGCCGCCCCGCCGAAGCCCGCGCCGTCGTCGACCCGCTCATCGACGCCCTGCGCCGCACCGGGGCCGATCGGACGGCTTCCTCCGCACCGGTCGGCGACGGCCGGGCACCGCGCTCGGGCGACCACCTGCTCCGCGCCTGGCACGACCTGTGGAGCCGCCAGGCGCAGGGCATGTCGCCCAACTGGCGCGTCCGGGCCGCCCGGGAGTGGCAGGCCTGTCTGGAGACCTTCCCCGCCGAGGCCGAACACCGCGCCCGCGGCACCGTCCCCGCCCTCGGACTGCCCGAGACCATGCGGCTGCGCCGCCATGGCAGCTGCCTCTACCCGTTCATGAACATACTGGAACGGGTCCACGGCGCCGACGCCCCCGCCGCCCTCCACGCGGAGCCCGCACTGCACCGGCTGCGTGCCAACACCGCCGACGCCGCCACGCTGATCAACGACCTGTACTCACTGGAGCGGGAGGAACGCCAGAGCGCGGCCGCCTTCAACACCGTCCTCACCCTGCAACGGATCCGCGGCTGCACCCGCAGCCGGGCCGTCGGGGCCGTCCGCGCCCGGGTCGCCCGGCTGCGGCGGGAGAACGAAGCCCTGCGCAGCGACCTGCGCCGCCGCCACCCGGCCGGGCGCTGGTACCTGGACGGCACCCGGGAGCTCATCGAGGGCGTCCAGGCCTGGACCAGCACCAGCGACCGCTACCTCGTGAAGGACGGCCCTCGGACGTAGCAGGTGCCTACTTGCGGCCGCCGAGCGCGAACAGCAGCAGCACGAAGCCGGCGAACAGGTGCGTGGCGAAGATGTAGATGCCGGCCCGGATGAGCATGGCCTTGCGTCGGCGCTTCTCCTCGCGCATGCCGTCGCTCGTGCTCTCGCTCATGGCGGGGGTTCTCCTCGGGTCGGCCGGCCGGGTCGGGCGCGGGTTCGCCGGGCCGGCCGGGTTCGCAGGGGTCCTCGGGTCCAGCCGGCCCGAGGGCCTCGGCGGGCTCAACGGTGCGGCCGGCCGCCGGGCTCGCGCAGTTCGGTGAGCAGCGCGCCCTGGTCGGTGATCAGCTCGGTCAGGATCCGGCGCGCGGCCCGCAGCAGCTCGGCCACGTCCGGGGTGCTGAGCGCGTACACCACGGTGTTGCCCTCGCGGGTGGCGGCGACCAGCTGGGTACGGCGCAGCACCGCGAGCTGCTGGGAGAGGTTGGAGGGCTCGACCTCGATCTCGGCCAGCAGCTCGCGCACCGGCCGGGGCCCGTCCTGGAGCAGTTCCAGCACCCGGATCCGGACCGGGTGGCCGAGAGTGCGGAAGAACTCCGCCTTGGCCTGGTACAGCGGGACGGGCATCGTCGGCGCCCCTCCCTCGGGTACGGCTCGCTGGGCGTGCGGCCGCGTCCTCACCGGCGGCCGGCAAGCATCATCGCCACAGATGAAGGTTTCTTCAAGTCGTCACAGTGGGCGCCCGGCCGCCGCCTGCCGGTCGCCCGGCCCGCCGGGGCCGCCCCCGAGTGGTCCACGTCACATCCGGAGGGTGCCCGGGAACGCCGGAAGCCGAGCCCGGGACGCTGCCAACTCCCGGACTCGGCGCTCATGGTGAGGTTCCGTCAGCAGCCTACAGGTACATCCACCTCGACCGGGGCCGGCCCCCGCGAGATCGATTCGACGGAGAAGGTCGCGTGGAGGACCGAACCGCACGGCACGGTCACGCTGACGCCGTCGACCCGCACGGTGGCGGCCGTGAACACGGCGCGCACGCTCGCCGAGCCGAGGGACTCGCCGCCGACCACCCCGGCCGACAGGCGGGTGAGCAGCTCCTGCGGCTTCGGCGGCCACGGGGTGTCCGGGGTGGGCGGACCGGCCAGGCCGATCTGCCCGTACAGCACGACACTGCTGCCGGTGACCTCGGCGCAGACCTTGGTGGACAGCCCGGCCTGGAGACCGTTGTAGCCGCAGGTCGTCACCGTGGCGACGGTCGCGGCGGCATCGCCGGTCGACGCGGCGAGCGCCGGCACCGGCGCCGCGAGCAGGGCGACGGCACCGGCCGCGCCCGAGGCGATCCGTGTGATGCGGTTCATTGCCTTCT
This sequence comes from Kitasatospora sp. NPDC057940, assembly GCF_042887425.1. NCBI lineage: Bacteria > Bacillati > Actinomycetota > Actinomycetes > Kitasatosporales > Streptomycetaceae > Kitasatospora > Kitasatospora sp. NPDC057940. Next base: position 12,139 of record NZ_JBHVPH010000018.1, on the reverse strand, counting down.
CCTTCGGAGGATGCGAGGAACGATCAGAACAGGTGAGGTCACATGTGACATTTCACATGTGCCATGACGAGACTTTGCCATGCGATTCCCATGCGATGACCGGGATTCTGCCTTCGAACTGCCGAGCAGACCGAAACCAGACCTTCGATGGCGCAATCCCACTCCGGAGGGACGGGATCCGCGCACCTGCCCCGGCCGGTCTGCCCGGTGCCCGGTGCGGACGGCGGCCGCCCGCCCCCGCAGGCGTCGGCCCGGGGACGGCCCGGGGACGGCCCGGACGGCCCGGACGGCGGCCCGCCCACGGGCGGGGCGCCGCCGGCGCCCCCCCCCCCCGGCGGGGGGGGGCGGGGGCCGGCCCGGGGCCCGCCCCGCCCGCCCGGGCGGGCGCCCCCCCCCGGGGGGGCCCCCCGCCGGCTCAGTCCAGGGAGGCCCGCAGGGCGTCGACCCGGGTGACGGCGTCCGCGAAGGCGGCGCGGTCGAGGCGGCCGGAGTCCAGGGCGTCGGCGAGGGCCGTGGTGGCGTCCTCGGCCTGCTGCGGGTCGCGGGCCGAGCAGAGGATCAGGTCCATCCCGGCCTCGGCGGCAGCGACCGCGCGGTCGCCCGCGCCGCCGTAGGAGGCGAGGGCCTCGGCCTCCAGGGCATCGGTGACCGTGACGCCCTGGAAGCCCAGGCGGCCGCGCAGCTCGCCCTGGACCACGGCGGGCGACATCCCCGCCGGGCGGTCCGGGTCGAGCGCCGGGTAGACCGCCCAGGAGGCCATCACCAGCCGGACACCCGCCGCGATGGCCGCCCGGTAGGGCTCCTCGCCGCGGGTACGCAGCTCCTCCAGCGGGACGGACAGGGTGACGGGGCGGTCATCGGTGTTCTCGCCGTTGGCGGCCGAGCCCAGCCCGGGGAAGTGCTTGGCGGTGGCGGCCACGCCCAGGCCCTGCTGGGCGGCGAGGAAGGCGCTGCCCAACTCGCCGACACCGGCCGGGTCCTGGCCGTAGGAGCGCTCATGGCGGTCGATGAAGTTGCCCGGGGTGTCGTAGACGTCCAGCACCGGCGCGAGGTTCACGTTGAGCCCCGCGTCCGCGAGCGTCCCGGCGGCGCCGGCACCGGCGCGGCCCGCCGCGCCGAGCGGGTCGGGGTCCGATCCGGTCCGGCGGGCGGAGAGTTCGGGCTCGCCGGGCAGGCGGCGCACCTTGCCGCCCTCCTGGTCGGTCATCAGCAGCAGCCCCTCGGGCACCGGCGACTGCGCCGCCGCCTCCCGCAACTGGCCGACGGCCTCGGCGAGTTGCGCCGGGCTCGTGACGTTCTCGGCGAACAGGATGACCCCGGCCGCCCGCCCCTCCCGGATCGTCTGCAGCACGCCCGGCGGCGGTGTCGGACCGGCGTACGAGAGTACGATCCGGCGCCCCGCGAGCTGCCGCGCGTCCTGATCGGCCATCTCCGCCGCCACCGTCCCCCCTCCCGGGGCAACTGCCTGCCCCGGTATCGACTCCGGTATCGACGCCGGCGCGGACACCGGTGCCGACGCCGGTGCGGACGCCGACACCGACCCGGCCGGAACCGGCCCGAGCGTGGCCGCCAACACCACCAGCATCGCGCCGAACTGGACGGTGCGCCGAAGCACGGCCATCACGCCTCCCTGAGGTCGGCAGCGGGATACGGCCCGTCAAGGCACCCGAGCCTGTCAGGGCACCCGAGCCCGTCGCCACCATAGCCCGGACCCCGGAGGAGCACACCCGCGCCGGAGCGGACGGGGGACCCGGGCGCCGACCGCCCTCAGACGGAGCGGCGCAGCAACCGCCCCAGGACGGCGATCCCCTCCGCGATCTCTCCCGGCGCACCCGCCGCGTAGCCGAGCACCAGCCCCGGCGGGTACGGCAGGCGCGCGTGCCAGGACAGCGGCTGCACCTTGACGCCCTCGGCGAGCGCCGCCGTGGCCAGTTCGGTGTCCGTACAGCGCGCCCCGAGCGGCAGGGTGAGCATCAGGTGCAGGCCGGCCGCCGCGCCGTGGACGGTGGCGCCGGGGAGGTGGGCGTGGACGGCGGCGATCATCGCGTCCCGTCGGCGGCGGTGGCGGTGGCGCAACAGCCTTAGGTGGCGGTCGAGTTCGCCGGACTCCATCAGCCGGGCCAGCACCAGCTGCGGCAGTACCGGGTTGCCCAGGTCGGCGAACCGCTTGGCCTCCAGGACGGCCTCGCGCAGCCGCGCCGGCACCAGCAGCCAGCCGGTGCGCAGCGCGGGGGCGAGCAGCTTGGAGATGCTGCCCGCGTAGCAGACCTGCTCCGGCAGGGCGGCGCGCAGCGCGGGGACGGGCGGGCGGTCGTAGCGGTGCTCGGCGTCGTAGTCGTCCTCGATGACCAGGCCGCCCTCGCCCGCCCAGCGCAGCAGTTCGCGCCGCCGCTCGCCGCCGAGGACGACCCCGGTCGGGTACTGGTGGGCCGGGGTGAGCAGGACGGCCGGGGCGCCGGTGGCGCGCAGCGCGTCGACCCGGACGCCCTCGGCGTCGACCGGGACGGGCGGGGTCGCGGCGAGCCAGTGGGCGAGGTGCTGGCGGGCGCCGAGCGAGCCCGGGTCCTCGACGGCGACCTCGGTGACGCCCGCCCGGCCGAGCGCCCGGCCGAGCAGGGCGAGGGCCTGGGCCGTCCCGGCGACGATCAGCACCTCGTCCGGGTCGGCGCGGATGCCCCGGTTGCGGGCCAGCCAGTGGGCGACGGCCCGGCGCAGCGCCGGGGTGCCGCGGACGTCTCCGTAGCCGAGCTCGGCGGCGGCGAGGCCGTCGAGGACGGCGCGTTCGGCGCGCAGCCAGGCGGCGCGGGGGAAGGCGGCGAGGTCGGGCACACCGGGAGTGAGGTCGATCCGGGCGGGCGTGCCGCGCAGCAGGTCGAACACCTCGGGGTCGGGGTCGGCGTGGAACAGGACGGGCTCCGGCCGGGCGCGCGACGGGGACGTGTCCGACGACGGGGGCGCGGGCGGCGCCGGGGCCGCGACGACGACGGTGCCGCCCCTGCCCCGGCCGGCGATCTGGCCCTCCTCGGCCAGGCGCCGGTAGGCATCGGTCACCACGCCCCGGGAGACGCCGAGTTCGGCCGCCAGCCCCCGGGTGGCGGGCAGCCGGCTGCCCGTGGGGAGACGGCCGTCGGCGATGGCCTCGCGCAGCCGGCGGGCGAGCCAGCCGGTGAGGCCGCCGGGCGGGGCGTCGGCGGTGTCGAGCTGGAGGAAGTCGGTGCCCGGGTCCGCCTGTTTGGACCTGCCGTCCGGCGCTTCTTTGGACCTGTTCACCGGACCATTGTGGCCCGAGGGTGGGGCCATGACCACGGAAACGGCATCACTGAACGACCGGCAGGACGCCGCGGACCCCGGCCGCCCCTCCAGCCGCCTCCCCGGCCACGACTGCGCCCCGGACTACGTCCACGGCTACTCGGAGACCGAGGCGCAACGGCTCGGCGACCAGGCGGACACCCTCGCCGAACTGCTGCACGCGGGCACCGCGTACCCGGCGGGCAGCCGGGTGCTGGAGGCGGGCTGCGGGGTGGGGGCGCAGACCGCGCACCTGCTGGCCGCCAGCCCCGGCGCGCTGCTGACGGCGGTGGACGTCTCCGCGGAGTCGCTGGCCCGGGCCCGGGCCCGGGTGGCGGCCGAGGCACCCGCCGCACGGGTCGCCTGGCACCACGGCGACCTGCATCGACTCCCCTTCCCGGACGGCGCGTTCGACCACGTCTTCGTGTGCTTCGTGCTGGAGCACCTGGCCGACCCGGTGGCCGCGCTGACCGCGCTGCGGCGGGTGCTGCGGCCGGGCGGCACGATCACGGTGATCGAGGGCGACCACGGCTCGGCTTTCTTCCACCCGCAGGGCCCGGCGGCCCGCGACGCGGTCGACCTGCTGGTGCGGCTCCAGGCGGCGGCCGGCGGTGACGCCCTGCTCGGGCGCCGTCTGTACCCGCTCCTGACGGAGGCCGGCTTCCGGGACGTGGCCGTCCGCCCCCGCACCGTCCACGCCGACGGTGGGCGCCCCACCCTGGTCGAGGGCTTCACCCGGCGCACCTTCGTCGCGATGGTCGAGGCCGTCCGCGCCGAGGCGCTGGCCGCCGGTCTGACCACCCCCGACGCCTTCGACCTCGGCATCGCCGAACTGCGCCGCACGGCCGAGCCGGGCGGGACGTTCCACTACACCTTCTTCAAGGCGGTGGCGGTCAACCCGTAGGCCGGGCGGGCGGGGAGGTCCGCCCGCGCGCCCGCCCGCTCACTCCGGGCTGTCGCCGAGGGCGGCCAGGAGGGCGCGCATGGCGTCGACGAGGGCGGCGGTCCCGGGGTCGTCGAGGCCGGCGAGGAGGGCCCGCTCGGTGGCGAGGTGGTCGGGGAGGGCGCGGTCGATGAGGGCGTGGCCCTCGGGGGTGAGCGCGACCACGCGGCTGCGGCCGTCCTGGTCACTCTGGGTGCGGGTGACCAGGCCGCGGGCCTCCAGACGGTCGAGGCGCTGGGTGATGGCGCCGGAGGTGACCATGGCGGACTGCATCAGCCCGGTGGGGGTGAGGCGGTAGGGCGGGCCGCTGCGCCTGAGGGTGGCGAGGACGTCGAAGGAGGCGGCGTCCAGGCCGTGCTCGCCGAAGGTCCGGTTGAGCTCCGCGTCCACCAGGCGGTAGAGGCGCTTGAGCCGGCCGAACACCTCCATCGGGGAGACGTCCAGGTCGGGGCGCTCGACGGCCCATTGCGCGACTACTCGGTCCACATGATCTGCATCTGCCACAGGTTCAGGGTAGGGGATCCCGCCGGGATTCCTTAGCGGTGAGGTAACTGTGAGCCACGTCACCCCGCCAAAGCGGTGAGAGATGTCTTAGCGCTGAGATACATTTGCTTAGTGCTAAGAAATCGCCTCGGAATCGTGCTGGTGACGGCGATAGCCCCCGCCGTCTGGGGGTCGACGTACATCGTCACCACCGAACTGCTCCCGCCCCACCGTCCGCTCCTCGCGGCCGTCCTCCGGGCCCTGCCCGCGGGGCTGCTGCTGATCGCCGTCACCCGCCGGCTGCCGAAGGGCAGCTGGTGGTGGCGCGCACTGGTCCTCGGCGCGCTGAACATCGGCGCCTTCCTCGCCCTCCTCTTCATCGCCGCCTACCGCCTCCCCGGCGGGGTCGCCGCCACCGTCGGCGCCGTCCAGCCGCTGATCACCGCCGGGCTCTCGGCCGCGCTGCTCGGCGACCGGCTCACGCCGCGCACGGTGATCTGCGGCATCGCGGGGATCGCGGGCGTCAGCCTGCTGGTCCTGCGGGCCGACGCCCAGCTGGACGCCGTCGGCGTGGCCGCCGCGTTCGCCGGCGCGGTCGTCATGGCCACCGGCGTCGTCCTCTCCAAGCGCTGGGTCTCCCCCGCCCCGCTGCTCGCCACCACCGGCTGGCAGCTCACCGCCGGCGGACTGCTGCTGGTGCCGGTCGCACTGTTCGTCGAGGGCGCCCCGCCGTCCCACCTCACCGGCGGCAACCTGCTCGGCTACGGCTACCTCAGCCTGATCGGCGCGGCACTCACGTACGCGCTCTGGTTCCGCGGGATCCGGGCACTGCCGCCGACCTCGGTCTCCTTCCTCTCGCTGCTCAGCCCGGTGGTCGCCACCGCGATCGGCTGGCTGGCCCTCGGGCAGGACCTCAGCCCGCTCCAGGCGCTCGGCGCACTGATCGTCCTCGGCTCGCTGATCGCGGCCCAGACCCGGCGCCGCCCCGGCACCACTACGCCCTCAGCGCCCGCCGCGCCCGCCATGCCCTCCGCCCCGGCCGCCGCACCGCCCGTCCGCGAGAACGCCTGACCCCGCCCCGCCCCGCCTCCGCCGGATCCCTTCCCGCGCTCCCCGACCCCCGCCCAGCAGCCGCTGACACCCACCACATCAGGAGAACGTCCATGCACATCACCGTGTTCGGTGCCACCGGCAACGTCGGCAGCCGGGTGGTGACCGAGGCGCTCGCCCGCCGCCACCGGATCACCGCCGTCCTGCGCGACCCCGCCAAACCGCACGGCCTGCCGGCCGCCGTCGCCCTCGGCGTCGGCGACGCCCGCAACCCCGAGGACGTCGCCCGCCTCGCCGCCGGGCAGGACCTGGTGATCACCGCCACCCGCCCGGCACCCGGCAGCGAGCACGAACTGTCCGCCGCCACCCGGGGCCTGCTGGCCGGTCTCGCCGGAACGGGCGTGCGCCTGCTGGCCGTCGGCGGCGCGGGCAGCCTCACCCTCCCCGGCCGCGGCGGGACGGCCCTCGCCGACGACCCCGGCTTCCCCGCCGAGCTCCGGCCGATCGCCCGGGCCTGCCGCGAGCAGCTCGACCTCTACCGCGCCGCCGACCCGGACGTCGACTGGACCTACCTGAGCCCCGCCGCCCTGCTCGAACCCGGCGAGCGCACCGGCCGGTTCCGGCTCGGACGGGACGAACTGCTGGTGGACGCCGAGGGCGCCTCGGCGATCTCCATGGAGGACCTCGCCGTCGCCCTGCTCGACGAGGCCGAGGACCCCGCGCACCGCCGCACCCGCTTCACCGCCGCCTACTGACCTGGGGCGATCCTCCGTGTCCGGGGTGTACCCAGCACCACCCCGGACACGGAACCCCGCATGATCGACCGTCAGGGCGGGCTCGGACAGGATCATTCCCGTGAACACCAACGCATCGAACACCACGGCCTCGCACACCATCACGCCGAGCACCACCGCGCCGAACACCACCGCCTCGCACACCCCGGCGGCCGGCGCCACCGCCTCCCGCACCCGGCGCGCCGCCCTGGCCGTCGCCGCCACCGTCCTGGCCGGCCTCGCCGTACCGGCCACCGCCAGCGCCGCCCCGGACGCCGGCCGGAACCCGGGCGACGCCGAGGCCGCCCCCGCCCGCTACACCCACCAGACCCTCGCCTGGCAGCCCTGCGCCAAGCAGCCGGCGCTGGACTGCGCCACCATGACCGCCCCGCGCGACTGGCACCACGCCGACGCCGGCGCCGACGTGACGATCGCCGTCTCCCGGCACCGCGCCGGCGACCCGGCCAAGCGCAAGGGCACGCTGCTGATGGCCGCCGGCGGCCCCGGCGCGTCGGGCCTGCTGCGCCCGGCGAACCTGGCCACGGCCGCCCCGGCCGTCGGCGCCGCGTACGACATCGTGGGCTTCGACCAGCGCGGGGTCGGCGAGAGCACCCGGGCCGTGTGCCAGACGCCGGAGGAGTTCCAGGACTTCCTGGCCGGCGACTTCCGCGACCAGTCCCCGGCCGCGATCGACCGGGTGGTCGCCAACTCCAAGAAGCTGGCCGCCAGTTGCCAGGAGCGCACGGGCGACCTGCTGCCCTACCTGAACACCGAGCAGACCGCCCACGACATCGACCTGTTCCGCGGCCTGCTCGGCGAGCAGAAGCTCAGCTACTTCGGCCCCTCCTACGCCTCGATGATCGGGGCCTACTACGGGACGCTCTTCCCGCACCGGGTCGAGCGGATGGTCCTGGACAGCAACATCGGCTTCGACGGCACCTGGGAGAAGTTCGAACTGGGCCAGCCGATGAGCTTCCAGCGCCGCTTCGACGAGGACTTCGTGCCGTGGCTGGCGGCCCGCGACGCCACCTACCACTGGGGCTCCACCCCCGAGGAGGTGCAGGCGCACTGGGAGCAGCGGCGCGCCGCACTGCACGACCGGCCCATCGTCGACGGCTCCCTGACGATCGGCCCGAACCAGTTGGACAACGGCGCGATCAGCGCGATCTACGAGCGGGAGACCTTCCCCTTCCTCGCCCAGGCCCTGACCGCCGTCGACGACTGGCAGGGGGCCGACCCCGCGGCCAGGACGATGGCCGGGCGGCTCTTCGGCCAGTACCTCAGCCCGGAGTTCCTCGCCGAGTACTTCTCGGTGACCTGCAACGACACCCCGTGGACCAAGGACATGGACACCTGGGTCCAGCGCGGCGCGGAGAACACCGCGCGCTACCCGCTGGCGGGCGCGCGCACGCTGGCCTTCAGCGCGGTCTGCGCGGCCTGGCCGACCGCGCCCGCCCCCAAGGTCAAGGTGACCGGCGCCCACCTGCCGACGGTGCTGATGCTCAACTCGGTGCACGACCCGGCGACGTACTACGAGGCCGCGCTCGGCGCGCACCGCGCGCTGCGCGGCTCCAAGCTGGTGACCGTCACCGGGAGCGGCGACCACGGCCAGTACCCCACCGCCAACTCCTGCGTCACGAACGTCGTCGAGAGCTACCTGCTGGACGGCCGCGCCCCCGAGCGCGACCTCGTCTGCCCCACCCCGCAGGCGGGTTGAGCGCCGAGCCGGTCAACGGCGGCCGCCGGGGCGCGCGTCGGGTGAGGCACGGCGGCCCGCGACTGGCCGAAAGACTGCGAAATCCCAAGCGGCCGGACGCTGTTGGGCCTCGCCTCCCCCGGCTCCGGGGAATACTGCGATGGACGTAGTCGCCACACACGGGAGCGAGCCCATGGTGAAGGTCGTCGAGACCACGGATACTCAGATCACCGCCGCAGTGGCCGAGCGGGCGCAGCAGGCCGGCCTCGGCCTGCTGCGCCAGTGCTTCCTGGTGCTGACGAAGAAGCGACTCTTCGGTCAGCCGCGCGAGGAGGAGAAGCTCCGGGTCTACCACTTCGACCACGGCCTGGCGCACGAGGGCGGGGGCATGGAGCTCACGGTCTTCCGCTGGGACGAGGTCTCGACCGTGATGCAGTCGATCGTCGCCCACTACTCGCACAACATCTACACCGAGACGGACTTCTCCTACCAGTTCATCCGGGAGGACGGGGAGACGTTCACGATCGACGGCAAGTACCGCGACCCTCGGCGCGCCAAGCTCAGCGGCGGGGACAAGGGCACCCAGCTGGGCAGGTGGGCGGAACTGGGGGAGGTCGCCGCACACTACGTCGCGGCCACCCAGCTGTCCGGGGCCCGGGCCTCACTGGCGGACGGGGAGGAACTGGCCTTCGGTGACCTGCTGGTCAGCTCGGCCGGCCTGCGCACGGTGAAGCGCGGTCTGGTGCCCTGGGACGACATCAAGTCGATCAGCGTGGTCAACGGCTACCTGGTGGTCAGGAAGGACGGCAAGTTCCTCTCGCTGTCGAACACCGCGGTCAGCCGGATCCCGAACTACGCGCTCTTCATGATGCTGCTGGGCCGTTCCGGCTGACGCACGGCCGGCCCGGACAGGCCCTGGAGCGCCGTCAGGACCGCGAGTCGTCCGCCGTACGCCCCAGCCGCGACCGGAGCCAGGCGAAGGCGGCGGCGAGCCCGGCGAAGCCCCCGACGGCGAGCTTGATGCCGGCCTTGGCGACGATCCAGCCGACCCAGGGGACGCTCCAGCCCAGCCAGTGGAAGACGGCCAGCAGGACGGCGGCGCCGCAGAGGACGGCGAGCACCGTCACGCCCACGGCGGCGGCCCGCGAGAGCTCCCGCGGGCTGTCGTCCGTCGCGTCCTGCGCCTGGTCGCCCGTCAGCTGCTTCGTGTCCCCATCACCCATGGGGATCATCCTACGGATTCCTCACCGGCGGGCGCGATGGGTGTCGCCGAGGTGCTCGCCGGTCTCGTCGTCGGGAAAGCTGACGGCGAGGGTGACGCGGTACTCGTCCACGTCCTCGCGGTGCCCCGGCACCCGGGCCCAGGCGAGCGAGTGCACCTCGGCCGCGGGGGCCTGCCGGCACCAGGCGGCGGCCTCCTCCAGTACGCGGGCGGCCGAACGCCCGGTGCACACCACGGCGGTGTACGCGGCGACGGCGAGGTCCCCACCGCTGCGGGCGACCCGCGAGACCGCCCGGACGGCGGCCGCGGCCTGGGTCAGGTCGCGGGCCAGGTCGTCGACCACCCGAGGGGGGGCCGGCAGGACGACCGCTCCCTCGGCGACGGTCTCGGGCAGGTTCGCGCTCACAGTCCGGGCCTCCATCCGCATGGTCACGGGGCACAGCATGCCGGGCGGAGATTCCTGGCATGCCCTTTTCACCAGAACGTCACCCGTCCAGGGGCGAGTTGGGGCCGCCCCCTGGTGTCCGCACGCCCGCCCTGGCAGGGAAACGCCCGCCCGGCGGCGGACATCCACGCAGGTCAGGCGGGTCGGCGGCGGGCGCCGCCGGGGAGCCCGGAACGACGCGCACGCACCACCCCCGCGCCCCGGACCGCCGGTCCGGGCCCCGGTACGCCCGGCCCACCACCGGCACGCCCCCGGTCAACTCCCTTGGCAGAAAAGGGAGATGCCGCCGATGCTCGACCCACACGGCCCTCCGGTGCCGCCACCGGGCCCGCGGACGGAACCCGCGGGGGACGCGCACCCACCCCAACTCGCCTGCCCGGCCGGGCCGTCGGGCAGCCCGGCCGTGACGCGGATCGGGCCCGGCCCGAGCCCGAGCGGGCCTTCCCCCACCCCTGCTGACCTGCGGTGTTGGACGTCGGCGCCGGTCCGCGGCAACCTCCTGCCGCCCCCGTCGCGTCAGACCGTCGTGATACTAATCGTTGCGACGGCGGGAGCCGCCGTCCGGCGGCAGGCACGATGACGACGGTTCATCCGTTCCGGCAGGGTCGGAACGGCTACGGGGAGGGGCACGGTATGACGGCGAGGTTCGGCAAGGTGCAGGGCGGGCGCGGACTGCGGCTCGGCAAGCGGGTCACGGGGACGGCTGCGGCCTTCACCGCACTCGCCGCACTGACGGGCTCCCAGGTGACGGGCTTCGGGCTCGCCCCGGTCGCGGCCGCCGACGCCGTGACGGCGCCGGACGCCTCCGCCTCCCAGTCCGGCTCACCGGCCGGCGGCAGCCCGACCGGCGGCGCCTTCGGCACCGGCGTCCCGGCCGACGGCGGTGGCACCGTCCAACTGCCGCAGCCGCCCGGCACGGTGCCCGGCGCGCCCGCGGCCGGCCCCTTCGCCGCCACCGGCCCGGCCCTGCCCGCGACCGTGCTCGCCGCCTACCGCCAGGCCGAGGCCTCGGCCGCACAGCGCTCGCCCGGCTGCCACCTGCCGTGGCAACTGCTGGCCGCGATCGGCCAGGTCGAGTCCGGCCAGGCCAACGGCGGCCAGGTGGACGCGGCGGGGACGACCCTCACCCCGATCCTCGGTCCGGCACTGGACGGCAACGGCTTCGCCGCGATACCCGACAGCGACGGCGGTCGCTACGACGGCGACGCGCGCTGGGACCGCGCCGTCGGGCCGATGCAGTTCATCCCCTCCACCTGGGCCACCTGGGGCACGGACGCCAACGGCGACGGCAAGGCCGACCCGAACAACATCTTCGACGCCGCCGAGAGCGCCGCCCGCTACCTGTGCGCGGGCGGGCGCGACCTCTCCGACCCGGCGCAGCTCGACCGGGCGATCCTCAGCTACAACAACTCGGGCGAGTACCTGCGGACGGTCCGCAACTGGATGGCGCACTACGGCAGCGGCACCGTCACCACCGTGCCGAACAGCCCGGCCTCCTCGACCCCGCCGGCCTCGCTGCCCTCCCCGCTCCTGCCGCTCGCGCCGCTGCTGCCGCCGACCGGGACGACGCCTGGCGCCACCCCCGGGACGCCGAGCACCCCCGGGACCACCCCGACCCCGGGCGGGCAGCCCTCGCCGAGCGCGCAGCCGACCTCACCGGCCCCGACGCCGTCCTCCTCCGCGCAGCCGACGACGGACCCGAGCACCACCCCGACGGGCACGCCCAGCAGCACGCCGCCGTCGACCGCGCCGGCCACGCCGTCCGGCACGCCGTCGACCACTCCGTCGGGCACCCCCTCCGGCACCCCGTCCTCGACGGCCACCCCGACCGGAACGCCGTCCGGCACCCCCACCACGACGCCGACCACGACGCCGACCGGAACGCCCACCGACTGCCCGAGCCCGACGGCCACGACCACCCCGACGGGCAGCCCGTCCCCGACGGCCACCCCGACCGGAACGCCGTCCGGCACCCCGACCGCCCCCGGGTGCGCCACGGCGACGCCGACCCCCGGTGCCACTCCCACCCCGGGCGGCACCCCCTCCTCCGCCGCCCCGAGCACGACCCCCAGCGCGGGCCTCTCCCCCTCGGCCGCCCCGCCGACCCGCTGACACCGCCCCATCCGCCGACGGCCCGCACCCCTGCTTGGGTTCTAACGGTCCTCGCAACACCCGCGATCTGTGGGAGTTGCGAGGACCGTGGGCGTTAGGCGTGATGATCTTGCTGAGTTGCGGGAGC
>NZ_JBHVPH010000017.1:169962-182174 GCF_042887425.1 Kitasatospora sp. NPDC057940 | reverse complement strand
TCGGCGAGGCGCTGGGCGGCGGCCTTGCCGTTCTGGGCCTCCTCGACCAGCCGGGCCATCCGGGACAGCTGGGTGTCCGCGCCGATCCGGGTGGCTTCGACGACCAGCCGGCCGCCGGCGTTGACGGTGGCGCCGGTGACCTGGTCGCCGACGCCGACCTCGACCGGTACGGACTCGCCGGTCAGCATCGAGGCGTCCACCGCCGAGGCCCCTTCGACCACCGTGCCGTCGGTGGCGATCTTCTCGCCCGGCCGCACCACGAACCGGTCGCCCACGGCCAGGCCGCCGACCGGGATCCGGACCTCGGCCCCGCCGCGCAGCACGGTGACGTCCTTGGCGCCCAGTTCCAGCAGCGCCCGGAGCGCGGCGCCCGCGGTGCGCTTGGAGCGGGCCTCGAAGTAGCGGCCGGCCAGGATGAAGGCGGTGACGCCCGCCGCCGCCTCCAGGTAGATGTTCGACGAGCCGTCGCTGCGGGCGATGGTCAGCTCGAAGCCGTGCCGCATGCCCGGCATCCCGGCGTCGCCGAGGAACAGCGCCCACAGGGACCAGAGGAACGCGGCGCCGGTGCCGAGCGAGACCAGGGTGTCCATGGTCGCGGCGCCGTGCCTGAGGTTGGTCCAGGCGGCGCGGTGGAACGGCCAGGCGGCGTAGGTGACCACCGGCGCGGCCAGCACCAGCGACAGCCACTGCCAGTTGTCGAACTGCAGGGCCGGCACCATCGCCATCGCGATCACCGGTACCGCGAGCGCCACCGCCGTGACCAGCCGCTGGCGCAGCGGGGCGAGTTCGTCGGCCGACTCGGCCTGTCCGGCCGGGCCTTCGGCGGCCGGCGGCTTCGGCAGCGCGGCGCTGTAGCCGGTGGCCTCGACGGTGGCGATCAGGTCGGCGACGTCGACGCCCGCGGGGAAGGCGACCTTCGCCTTCTCGGTGGCGTAGTTGACGCTCGCCGAGACGCCGTCCATGCGGTTCAGCTTCTTCTCGATCCGGGCCGCGCACGAGGCGCAGGTCATGCCGCCGATCGAGAGTTCCACCTCCGTGGAGGCGGGTGCCTGGGTGGTCATCGTTGCTCCTCGTGACAGTCGTCGTTCCGGGACCGTGCTGAGCGTCTCCGGTCCGACCTTCATACCCTAGGGGGGTATTGGTCGGCGTCGGGTTCCTTTATACCCCCCAGGGGTACCCGAGGCAAGCATTCGACCGATACCCCCGAGAGGTACCCGCCGCTAGGCGTCAGCGCTGGTCGTGCCGGTGCGCGTCCCCGGCCGCGGGCTCGCCGCCCATCATCCGGAGCATGGCGCGGCCGCCGGTGCGCAGGAAGCGGGCGAGCAGGGCGGCGGCGAGCAGCAGGAAGGCGATGTTCAGCCAGGTGGTGTAGTTCCACTCGATGCCCGCCATCGGGATCTCGGCCTCGCGCCGGTCGGGGACCAGGCCGAGCGCGCCGAAGAGGAACTCGACGGTGTAGCCGGCCACCACCATGGCCGCGTAGAAGGTGCCGAGCAGGAACAGGGCCGTCCGGCGCCCGTAGTACTTCCGGTAGATGTTGAGGATCGGCAGGATCAGCAGGTCCGCGAAGATGAACGCGACGACCCCGCCGAAGCTGATCCCGCCCTTCCACAGCACCACCGCGAGCGGCACGTTGCCGATCGAGCAGACGAAGGACGCCATCGCCACCAGCGGGCCGACCAGCGGACCCCACAGCCGGCCGGCGAGCGGGTGGTCGGCGAAGAAGAAGGCCTGCCAGAAGGAGTCCGGCACCCAGGCGGCGATGGCACCGGCGATGAGCAGCCCGAGGACGAGGTCCTTGAGGATGGCCGCCCACTCCATCACGAACACGTGCGACACGGCCGTGACGCCCTGCCGGGACAGCAGCCGCCGGGCGAAGGAGCCCTCCCCGGCGACGGACATGTCCATCGCCGCGTGGCCCTCCATCGAGCCGGCCAGGCCGCGTTCCGCCTGGGCGCGGGCCTCGCGCAGCAGCCGGTCACGCAGCAGCAGCCGGAAGAGCAGGGCGAGGACGAGGATCATCACCGGCCCGCCGACGAACTCGGCCGCCGTGAACTGCCAGCCGAGCAACAGGGCCAGGATGACGCCGAGTTCGACGACCAGGTTGGTCGAGGCGATCTCGAAGGCCATCGCGGCGGTGAAGTTCGCGCCCTTGCGGAACAGCGAGCGGGCGAGGGCCACGGCCGCGTACGAGCAGGAGGAGGAGGCCGCGCCGAGGAGCGCGGCGACGCCGAGGGTGCGGGGGCGGTCGTCGCCGAGCAGCCGGACGACGGTGGACTTGCGGACGACGGCCTGGACGACGGCGGAGAGCAGGAAGCCGAGGATCAGCGCCCAGGTGATCTCCCAGGTCATCGATCCGGCGATGGACAGCGCGTGCAGGATCGCGTGCATGGGGGGTCCGCCTTCCCTGGTGCCCCGGGTTCGCCAGCGCCGAGCACCATATACCCATACCGGGTATCACCCCTCGCACCTCGCCGGGGGTCCGGCCGCTCCCCCGCCAGACCCCTGCCGGACCTCCGTCAGCCCTCCGTCAGGCCGCCGCCAGCGGGGCCGAGGACCGTGCCGCCCGGTCCAGCCCGAGGTTGCGGTGGATCTCCAGGGCCGCGGTGGAGCGGTTCAGCGTGATGAAGTGCAGGCCGGGCGCACCCTCGCGGAGCAGCCGCTCGGCCATCCGGGTGGCGTGGTCGACGCCGATGCGGTGCGCGGCCGGCCGGTCGCCGCGGGCCGCCTCCAGCCGTGCGGCCAGGCCCGCCGGGAAGGAGGCGCCGCTGAGTTCGGCGAAGCGGGCGATCTGGCGGACGTCGGTGGCCGGCATGATCTCCGGAATGACCGGGGTGTCGCAGCCGGCCTCGGCGAGCCGGTCGCGCAGCCGCAGGTAGTGCTCGACGTCGAAGAACATCTGGGTGACGGCGTAGTCGGCGCCCGCCCGGCACTTGGCGACGAAGTGCCGGATGTCGTCCGCCCAGTCCGCCGAGCGCGGGTGGCGCTCCGGGAAGGCCGCCACCCCGACCGTGAACGCGCCGCAGCCCTTGACCAGTTCGACCAGTTCGGCGGCGTGCCGCAGGCCCCGGGGGTGCGGCTGCCAGACGCCGTTCGGGTTGCCGGGCGGGTCGCCGCGCAGGGCGAGGACGTCGCGGATCCCGACGTCCGCGTAGCGCCGCAGGACGGCCTGGAGCTCGGCGGTGGAGTGGCCGACGGCGGTCAGGTGGGCCACCGGTCGCAGCGTGGTCTGGGCGGCGATCCGCTCGGTGGTCTCGATGGTGCGGTCCCGCGAGGAGCCGCCGGCGCCGTAGGTGACGGAGACGAAGGTCGGCGCGACCGCCTCCACCCGCCGGATCGCGGCCCACAGGGAGCGCTCACCGGCGTCGTCCTTGGCCGGGAAGAACTCGAAGGAGTACGTCCGCTCGCCGGCCGCCAGGATCTCGCGCAGTCCGCGCGGGCCGCGTGCTCCGGGTCGGGTGGTGTGGTCCATGGGGTCACCTCGGGTGATGGGGTCGGCCGCCTGCCGGCGCCGGCCGCCGGGATGCGGGCGGCCGCTTCCACCCTGCCGGAAGGGCGCAACGAGAGTGCCACAAGGATCGGTTGACGATCGGTCGAGCCCGTTCACGGCCGTCGCGGGCGACGCCCTCAATTACCCCTGGGGGGTATGGTACGTTCTCCAGGCGAAGCCGGCCGACCGCACCCGCGGCCGGCGCCGGGCACTGATGACAGGAGCACCCCCATGTCCGAGACCGCCGTCACCGTCGAGTCCCCCACCACCGAGACCACCACCGAGACCACCGCCGAGACCGCCGGCTCCTGCTGCGGCTCCTGCGGCACCGGCGCCGCCGAGGCCCCCGCCACCGGCACCGCCGGACGGGCCGTCTTCCAGGTCAAGGGCATGACCTGCGGCCACTGCGTCACCTCGGTGACCGCCGAGCTGCGGAAGATCGACGGCGTCACCGACGTCGCCGTGGACCTCGCCACCGGCGAGGTCACCGTCGACAGCACCCTGCCGCTCGCCGACGAGGCCGTCGCCGCCGCCATAGACGAGGCCGGCTACGACCTGGTCGGCCGCCTCGACGGCTAGGGGCTCTCAAGCCGAACGCCCCCGACGGCAGAGCCGTCGGGGGCGTTCGGTGTACGGGGTGGGGGTATGCCCGGCGGGATGCGGGCCGGGCAGCCGGTCAGACCCGGTCGAGCGGGCGGTGCGGGCCGGGCGGCAGCTCCACCGAGATCGCGTCGCCGGGAAGGACCGGTCCGCCCGCGCGCACGACGGTCATGATGCCGGCCCGGCGGACGACGGCGCCGTTCTCGTCACGCCCGACGACCTGCTTCAACAGCCCCTGCCGGTAGGCGTCGATCTGCCGGCACGGATTGCGCAGGCCGGTGACCTCCAGCACCGCCTCGGAGCCGATCCGCAGCACCGCGCCGACCGGCAGGCCGAGCAGGTCGAGGCCCCGGGTGGTGATGTTCTCGCCGAGCGCGCCCGGCGCCACCGCGAAGCCCGACTCGCCGAGTTCGGTGAGGAGTTCCTCGTGGATGAGGTGCACCTGGCGCAGGTTGGGCTGGTCCGGGTCCTGGGCGACCCTCGAACGGTGCTTGACCGTCACCCCGGCGTGCACGTCCCCCTCCACCCCGAGCCCGGTGAGCAGCACGATGCCGTCACGGTTCGGCTTGGTGAACGAGTACTCGGCGCTACTGCTGACCGCCACCACGCTGCCGCTCATGCGCGGACCCCTCTCGCGTACGGATGTTCGACCGGCTCCGAGCATAGGACCCCGGTCTCGCGGGTCAGCCCACGGAGGGCGCCCTGAGCAGCGGCAGGACGACCTCGTCGAGGATCTCGTCGACGACGTGGTCGGGCGGGACGCCGCCACCGAGCAGGGCGGCCTCGCGCAGGAGGTCGAGCGGGAGGGAGCAGGTGCGGGGGGTGAGCCGCGCGGGGTTGATCTCGCCCCGGTCGGCGGCGCGGCGCAGCATCGCCGTCAGGCCGCCCACCGGCCCCTGGGAGACCAGCCCGCGGAAGTGCTCGCGCAGTTCGCGGTCGCGCATCAGGTCGACCAGGAGGCCGTGCACGGCGTCCTGCGGCAGGTCGTCGAAGCGGTGCAGCAGCCTGCGCAGGAAGAGCGCGAGGTCGGCCCGCAGTTCGCCGGTGTCGGGCGGCTCCCGGTAGTCGGGGGCGTTGCGGCCGAGGGCGGCGACGACCAGCGCGGCGCGGTTGGGCCAGCGGCGGTAGAGCACCGGCTTGCTGGTCCGGGCGCGGGCGGCGACGCCGTCCATGGTGAGCCGGTCGTAGCCGTGGTCGGCGAGTTCGGCCCAGACGGCGTCGAGGATCGCCCGTTCCAGTTCGTCGCCGCGCCGGCGGGAGGCCCTGCCGCCCGCCGGTCCGTCCTCCGTCGCGCTGCCGGTCGTCATCGAGGTCCGCACCCATCCTCGTAGATACGTTGCGTTTCTTATCGGGTCGAGTCTACAGTCGAGATTAAGAAACGCGCCGTATCTTATGGAGGAGGGGCCCCTCATGAGCACTGCCCGTACGACCGACGTCCTCGTGGTCGGCGCCGGCCCGGTCGGACTGACGCTCGCCATCGGACTGGCCCGCGCGGGGGTCGACTGCCGGATCATCGAACGGGACCCGGCCTTCCGCGACCGCGGCGTCCGTGGCAAGGGCGTCAACCCCCGGACGCTGGAGGTGTTCGACGACCTCGGCGTGGCCGACGAGATCCTCGCCCGCGGCGACCTCAACCTCAAGATCCGCAGCTACCGGGGCGACCGGCTCCGCCACGAGGTCGACCCGGCACCCGCCAACGCCCCGACCCCCGACCGCCCCTACGGCGGCCTGCTGATGCTCGCCCAGCACCACACCGAGGCCGTGCTGCGCGACCGGCTCGCCGACCACGGCGTCACGGTCGAACTGGACACCGGGCTCGTCGACTACACCCAGGACGGGGACGGCGTCCTCGCCACCGTCCGGCACGGAGAGCGGACCGGGGCCGCCCCCGAGCGGATCGCCGCCCGCTACCTGGTCGGCTGCGACGGCGGCCGCAGCACCGTCCGCAAGCTCGCGGGCATCCCGTTCCTCGGCGAGACCTGGGAGGAGGAGCGCTTCCTGATGGCCACGATGCGCCTGGACGGGTTCGCGCCGGACGCCCTGCACGTCTGGGACGACCCCCGGTTCGGCGTCGGCGCCCTGGTGCTGGTCCCGCTGCGCCAGGACGACACCTGGGCCGTCCACGCCTCCGTCACCCCCGACGGGAACGGGCGGCTGCCCGCCCCCACCCTGGACACCTTCCGGCAGCTGTTCGCCGAACGGGCCGGCCTGCCCGACGTCCGGCTGCACGAGCCGACCTGGTCCACCGTCTGGCGGCCGACCGTGCGCATGGTCGAGCGCTACCGCGACGGCCGGGTGTTCCTCGCCGGGGACTCCGCCCACTGCCACTCCGCGGCCGGCGGCCAGGGCATGAACACCGGCATCCAGGACGCGCACAACCTGGGCTGGAAGCTGGCGGCCGCGCTGCGCGGCGCCCCCGACCCGCTCCTCGACAGCTACCAGGCCGAACGGCTGCCCGTCGCCCGCGCCGTCCTGGCCGCCTCCTCCGCCCAGCACCGGGCGCTGTTCAGCGGCGACGGCGGGGCCCGGGCCCTGACCGACCAGCTCCTCAGCCTGGCCAACTCGGCGGGCGCCGACCTCACCGGGCTGTCCGTCCACTACCGGGGCGGGCCGCTCGGCCGCGACCTGGACGACGCCACCGGCATCCGCGCCGGGGACCGCGCCCCGGACGCCCCCTGCGCCACCGCGGACGGCACTCCCACCCGCCTGTTCGACCTCTTCCGCGGCCCGCACGCCACCCTGCTGGCCTTCGGCGAGCACCCCGCCCTGTCCGCCCTGTCCGCCCTGCCCGACCTCCCGGGCGTGCGCCGGGCCGGCGTCCTCGACCCCGACGGCCACGCCCGCCGCGCCTATGGGATCGACGGCGACGCCGTCGTACTGGTCCGCCCCGACGGCCACGTCGGGCTCACCGCGGGGGCGGTCGACCCGGCCGCGTTCACCGCCTACCTGCGCGACCTCGGGCTGACCGGCTGACGGACCGGCCCCCTGACGGGCCGACGGGCTGACGGGCCGGGCCCGGTGAAACCCTGACCGGGGGAGGTGAAATCGCTACCATCGGGACCAACGGGACAAGCAGCAGCGGAATCCAACGATCCACGTAAATAAGACAGTTGGATTCTCATCCCGCGCCGGACCGCCAACCCCGAGGGAACCCATGTCCACCGCCGCACCCGCCCTCCCCCCGTTGCACCGACTCCCCGTCACCCCCGCCCAGCCGCCCCACCCCACCACCCTCCCCGACGGCACCCCCGCCTGGCTGGTCACCCGCTACCACGACGTCCGCCAGACCCTCACCGACCCCCGCTTCACCCGCGACGACCTGGCCGCCGTCGGCACCCCCGGCGGCGGCGCCGACGTCTCCAGCAACCCGGCGTCGATGTTCAACCAGGACGGGCCGGAACACCGCCGACTGCGCAGCACCGTCCAACGGGCCTTCACCGCACGCGCCATCGCCGGCTGGCAGCCCTGGGTCTCGGAGAGCGTCCAGCAGGCCGTCGACGCCCTCGCGGCCGGCGGCACCCCCGCCGACCTGGTCACCGCCTTCACCCGGCCGGTGCCCTTCGCCGTCACCAGCCGCCTGATGGGGCTCGACGGCGACGGCCCGGACCACCTCGACGAACAACGGCTCCGCCGCTGGACCAGGGCGATCCTCGCCGACGGCACCCCCGACGCCGGCGGCGACGCGGACGCCGGCGGCAGCGCGGCCGACAGCGTTGACGCGGCCGACGACGCCCTGGACCCGACCGAAGCGCTCGCCGAATACGCCGCCTACACCGGCGAGTTGATCGCCCGCCGCCGCCACCACCCCGGCGAGGACCTGGTCAGCCGCCTCGTCCAGGCCGCCGACCAGGACGGCGGCGTCCCCGAGGAGTCACTCGTCTACCTGGTCTGCGGGCTCACCGCCAGCGGCAACGAGAGCGTCACCGGCGCCCTCGGCAACGCCCTCGTCTACCTGCTCGGCGAACGCCCCGAGCACTGGCCCCGCCTCGCCGATCCCGACACCACCGAACGCGTCACCGAACGCCTCCTCCACTTCATCCCGCTCGGCGACGACGAGGCCACCACCCGGCGCGCCACCGAACCGGTCGACCTCGGCGGCGTCCGGATCCCCGCCGGCGCCGTCCTCGCCGTCAGCCTCGGCAGCGCCAACCGCGACACCGCCGTCTTCCCCGAGGGCCTCGACGCCGGCCTCGACCACCCCCTGCCCGCCCCGACCCTCGCCTTCAGCGCCGGCCCCCACTACTGCCTCGGCGCCTGGCGGATGCGCCTGGAGATGCGCGAATCCCTGCGCCGCCTCGCCACCGCGCTCCCGGGGCTGCGCCTCACCACCCCCATCGACCGGCTCAGCTGGCAACTCGGCACCACCACCCGCAGCCCCGCCCAGCTGCCCGCCACCTGGTAGCCGGGGGCGCCGGGCGCCCGCGGCGAGCAGCCCGCGCCGGCCTCCGGGCCGTCGTGGGCAAGCCCCCTGCTCCCCCTCAGCCCCAGAGCTGCTCGCCCAGGGCGGCGCCCTCGGGAGCGCCGGGGAGCACGTAGGCGACGGCGGAGGCCTGGTGCTGGAGGAACGGGTTGAGGGCGTCGCGGGTGGCGAGGCGGGTCTGGACGCGGGTGAACTGGGCGGGGTCGCGCATGAAGGCGCAGAAGAGCAGGCCGCGGTCGTCCGGGCCGTCGTCGTAGCTGTAGCCGCGGCGGAGCATGCGCGCGCCGCCGTCGAGGCGGGGGCTGCTGAGCCGGACGTGGGCGGTGGCGGGGATGACGTAGGAGCCGTCCGGGTTCTTGGCGTAGACGTCCGGTTCGTCGTGCTCGGCGCTGCCGGTGAGCGGGGCGCCGTCGCCCGCGCGGCGGCCGATGACCAGGTCGCGCCGATCCGCGGGGAGGGCCGCGAAGGCGGCGACGTCCATCCGGATCCGCCGGTAGACCAGGACGGTGCCGTTCTCGTGCGCCCCCTCCGGGCCCCAGACCCACTGCCGGGCGGTCGGCTCGTCGGGGTTGGCGGTGCCGTCCTTGAAGCCGAACAGGTTGCGGGCGGTGGTGCCCGGGGCGGTGGCGGGCAGGAAGCCGGACTGGGTCCAGCGGGGCGTGGCCCCGGCGGCGCGGGCGGCGGTGGTGGCGAGTTCGGCGACGACGGTCAGCGTCCAGCGGTCGGCGCCGCAGAGTTGGAGGAGGACGTCGCCGCCGCCGCGCGCCGGGTCGAGACGGTCGCCGGCGAAGGCCGGCAGGTCGGCGAGCGCGGTCGGGACGTTCAGGCCGAGCCGGGCGGCGAGGTCGGGGCCGACGCCCACCAGGCTGGTGAGCCGGGCCGGTTCGGCACCCTGGAGCCGCAGGTCCGGAGACATCCCGGCGGTCGCGGCGGCCAGCAGCCGGGTGAGGTCCGCGAGCAGGCCGCGCAGGGCGTCCCGGCCGCCCGCGGTGGTCGCGGGTGCGAGGTCGAAGGCCAGCAGCTGGGTCGCGGGTTGCGGCGGTGTGGTCACGCCGGCCTGTCGGGCGCCGTGGAAGAGGGGTGCCGGGCCCGGTGGCGGGGCCGCCGGGTGCGGCGCGGCGCCTTCGTGGCCGCCGTGCGCCAACGCCTGGACGCCGGCGCCGAGTCCGGCGGCGAGCACCGCCCCGGCCGCGAGCAGCGCCCTCCGCTCGACACCGGGTCCGGCGGCGTCCGTCTGTTTCCGCACTTTTCCGGTTTCGGCATGCATGGGCGACATTGGAGACGATAGAACACCTCTCATGCAAATCCTGATGATGCGTCAACTCGTTCACCGGCCCTCACCTGCACGTGCGACCAGACCGCTGCGGCAGTTGTCCGCGGCGCTGCTCGCCGCCGCCCTGGCGCTGTCCGGCTGCGCGGCATCGGACTCCTCCTCCGACGAGGCGCGCCACCCGGCCGGTACGGTCGTCCAGGTCCCGGAGGACTTCCCCACCGTGCAGAAGGCCGTGGACGTCGCGCGCGAGGGCGACACGGTGCTGGTCCACCCCGGCGTGTACCCGGAGAGCGTCCGGATCACCAAGCCACGCATCGTCCTGCGCGGGACGGACCGCAACGGCGTCGTCCTCGACGGCGGGGTGCGGCTCGTCAACGGCATCACCGTCACCGGCGCCGGCTCGGTGGTGGAGAACCTCACCGTGCACGGCTACCTCGCCAACGGCGTCCTGTTCACCGGCGTCACCGACGAGCACCTGCAACGGCACGGCGCCGGCGGCTCCGCGTACGACCCGCTGGACACCAACCGCTTCCCGCCCGTCCAGGGCTTCCGGGCCTCCCGGGTGACGGCGTACGACAACGGCCTGTACGGCATCTACGCCTTCGACGCGCGCGGCGGCGTGATCGAGGACTCCTACGCCTCCGGGCAGGCCGACTCCGGGATCTACGTCGGCCAGTGCAAGCCCTGCGACACCCTGGTGCACGGCAACACCGTGGAGCGCAACGCGGTCGGCATCGAGCTGACCAACGCCTCCGACGGGCTCAGCATCCTCGGCAACCGGGTGGTCGGCAACCGGGTCGGCGTGACGGTGAACTCCAACGACCTGGAGTCCCTCGCCCCGCAGCACGGCGCGGTGATCGCCGGGAACGTGATCGCCGACAACAACGCCGCCGACACCCCGGAGCAGGCGGACGGCGGCTTCGGCATCGGCCTCGGGATCGGCGGCGGCACCGCGAACCAGGTGCTGCGCAACCTCGTCCAGGGGAACCGCGCCGCCGGGGTCATCGTCACCGACCCGCCCGGGCACCCGGCGAGCGGCAACCGCGTCGAGGGCAACCGCGCCACGGGCAACGGCGTCGACCTCGTGCTGGCCTCCACCGACCCCGGCAACTGCTTCACCGGCAACACGCCCGACACCCAGAGCCCGGACCGGTTGGAGGGCCTGGCGGCGTGCGGGGCGCAGGGCCGCGGCCCGCTCCCCGGCGGCCGGCCCGCCACCGTCACGGCGCCGCCCGGCGTGCCGTTCCACCAGGTGCAGGCCCCGGCCGCGCAGCCCTCCCTGCCCGACCCCTCGGCGCCGGGCCGACCGGCGACGGACCTGCCGGGGCCCGTCGACCCGGACCGCTACGCCCTGCCCACGGACACCGCCGCCGTGCCGCAACCCCGGTGAGCCCGGGCCCCGGTGAGCCGCGGACCCGGCGGCCCCGGGGCCTCACCCGGCGGCCCACGGCGCCTCCGGCATCCGCACGCCGTCCTGCCGCCCGGTGAGGTCGACGGTCGTCGGGGTGCCCAGGCCGGACATCCGCATGGTGACCCGGCGCAGCGAGCCGGCGCCGTCGACCCAGTAGGTCAGCGGCGACGGCCCGCCGTCCGGGGCGGCGCCCTGGGCGCGCGGGCCCGAGAAGCGGTCGTAGTCGCGGCCGTCGATCCGGTCCCGGCCGAGCAGGCGCGCCCCGGACTGGGCGAGCAGCAGCGGGTTGTCCGGCCGGTCCGCGCCGAGGCGGACCAGCAGGCCGAGCCCGGCGTCCAGCGGGTCCGCCGTGTAGGAGCGCGGCGACCAGCCGGAGCGGGGGACGTGCTCGGCCTGCTCCCAGGCGGGGCCGGAGGCGGCCGGCTCCGGGGCCAGCCCGAGGCCGTCGCCGTCCCAGATGATCAGGCCGTGGTCGAGCTGGCCCGAGGCCCCGGACACCTGGTAGCGGCCCACCCCCCGGCGGGTGCGGTAGTCCACCACCCCCTCCACCCGGATCTGCACGCCGCCGCCCTCCGCCGCGGTGAGCGTCACGGCCGCCGGGCTGGCCTGGTACAGCGTCAGCCGGGACAGCGCCAGCCGGGACGCCTCGTCCATGGTCACCGCCCGTTCCTCCGGTTCGCCCCAGGCCGTCACCCCGAGGGCCGTGGCCCCGGCGACCAGCACCGCGCCGACCACCCCGACGAGCAGGCCCAACCGCGCCCTCTTCCCGATCTTCCTGCGGGCCATCTGGCAGCCCTCCTCCTTGTCATCACCGTCATGCTTGTCGTCGCCGGCGTGCTTGCCATCACCGTCGTGCCTGTCGTCACCGTCGTGGTTGTCGTCGCCGGCGTGCCTGTCGTCACCGTCGTGCGAACGAGCGGCGGGGGGGGCCCCGGCGGCGAGAGAGCCCCCCGCCCCCCCCCCCCCACCCACCGGGAAAGGTGTGGCGCCCGCCCCGGGAGCGGGGCCCGGGGCACCC
>NZ_JBHVPH010000017.1:108367-169952 GCF_042887425.1 Kitasatospora sp. NPDC057940 | reverse complement strand
GGGGCTGCCAACCCCCGGGGTGCGTGTCTTCCCGTTGGTGTTGGTGGGGGCGGGGGTGCGTGCCGTCCCCGTCGTGCGCCCGGGGGGGGGGGGGGCCGGGGTCTTTACCCGCCCCCGGGCCCCGCCCCTCCTCACCGCTTCCTACTGGTGCCGCGCCCTGCGCTTACGGGCGACGAGGACCAGCGCACCGCCGGACGCCACCAGCACCACGCCGCCGACGATCCCCATCGGCACCAGGGCGTTGGCGCCGGTGCTGGGCAGCTGTCCCCCGGCCGGGGGCGGGTTCGCCGTCGACGGGCTCGGCGACTCCGTCGGCCCCGGCGGCGTGCTCGGCGAACTCGTCGGGCTCGGCGAGTTGGTCGGCGTCGGGGTCGGGGTCGGGGTCGGCGTCGGGGTGGGCAGCAGCTTGTTGACCGCCGTCACCGAGACACCGTCCGCGAGGTTGTCGGAGGTCAGCGTCAGCGGGCCGAACACGGTGGTGTCCGGGGCCGCGTAGCCGTCGGGCGGGCTGAGCTCCTGCCAGTAGTACGTCCCCGGCACCCCGGCGCCCTGGCAGAGGCCGTCGGCCCCGGTCGTGCAGGGGCCGCCCACCGCCGTGTCGGGCTTGTCACCGCCGGTCTGCAACCCGTCGGTGCCGTTGGTCTCGTGCCACAGCTGGAACTTCGCCCCCGCCAGCGGCTTGCCGTCCTGGTCGTGCTTGACCAGGCGCAGCGCGCCCTCCTGCTGCCGGAACCCGAAGTCGAAGGTGTGGTCGTTCTCGCCCGGCCCACTGGTGGTCAGCGCCCGCTCGGGGAACTTCGTACCGGGCGGCACCAGGCCCTTGGAATCGATGAAGTGGTTGTCGCCGACGTCCGCGTCGGTGGGCACCCACTGGTAGAGCGGCCCGCCCTTGGCGTAGTCCGCCGGGTTGTCGAGCCGGATCGTGTACTTGGTCCTCGGCTTGAGGCCGCCGGTGACGTTCGAGTCGTCGAAGTAGTACTCGCCGCGCTTCGTCGTCTTCGTCGTGCCGACCAGCTTGCCCGACTCGTCGTAGAGGTGGACGGTCGCGCCCTCCACCGGGCGCTGGCCCGGGTTCTGGATGCCCTTGCGCTCGGGGTCGTACCAGACCCGGTTGCCGATCTGCAGCGGCGCCTGGTCGCAGAGCACCTCCAGGTCGCCCATCGAGGCGCCCTTGCCGAACGGCGCGATCGTCCCGGCCGGGTTGAGCCGGAAGCCGAACTGCGGGTCCTGCTGGCCGTTCGCCCGCTGGAGGAACGACGTGCCGTACCCGAGGGCGGTGTGGTTGGGGTCGAAGGCGGAGACCGCGACGGTGCTCTCGACCTTGGAGAGCGCCATGCCGGCGAACGCCGTGTTGCGGTGGCCGCCCCAGGTCGTGTCGAAGAACCGGGTGCCCCGGGGGGCGAGCCCGCACCCGTTGTTGGTGTCCATCACGTACGTGCCGTTCGCCCGGCAGGCCTTGTTCAGGTCACCGCCGGACATGACGACGGCGACGGAGTTCGGCGCCGGAGCACCCGGCGCGCGGTCACCGAAGCGGTCGCGGAAGGCCAGCAGCATCGAGCCGTCGGTCTCGAACGTGATCTCGCCCAGCTCGGGTTCGGGTTGGGCGATGGTGGCGTTGCCGCACGGACGACCGTTCTGCGAGGTCGGGTAGGTGCTCGTCCACGGGAACCAGCCCGCACCGTCGCACGGGCCCGAGCCGACGGTCGACTGGCGCGGGTAGTCCAGCGGCTGGTCCAGCACCGGCTTGGCGAACACGCCGGTGGCGAGGTCGAAGGGCAGGACCACCGCGCGCAGGTCGGTGAGCTTGCCGGTGGACTCGCCGGAGCACACTCCGCCGAGGTAGCCGGTGCCGTCCTGGATGCCGAGGCCGAACGGGCGCCAGTCCCCCGCCGCCGGGCAGCCCGGGTCGGGGATCGGGTAGGAGGCCGTCGGGCTCCCGGCGGTCGGCAGGGTGGCGTTGTAGCGGTAGAGCTTGCGGTCGTTGAGGTTGACGACGAACAGGTCCTTGCCGTCGTCGGTGATCTTGATGCCGCCCAGGCTCTCCTTGCCCGGCGCGTCGAGGAAGGCGTCGTCGGTGCCGCCGCCGTGGGCCGTCGAGCCCGCGTTCGGGACGGTGGTGAACAGCGTCGTCTTCTTCTGCGCGATGTCGGTGACGTAGATCGCCCCGGCACCGCCCGGACCGTAGTCGGTGGTGCGTTTGGCCACCGCCGAGGAGAACAGCCGCCGGTCGGCCTTGTTCCAGGCGATGCCGTACAGCGTGCCGGTGTCGCCGTTGGTGGCGAGGTTCGTGGCGGTCACGCCCTCGCCGTCCTGGCCGCGCGCGCTGTACGGGAAGGAGACCAGCGTGCGCTGGGCCCCGCCCTCGCGGTCCATCGGCTGGCAGGCCGCGACCAGCGGAGCGTTCTTCTGGCAGTAGTCACCGGGGTTCCAGAGCCCGGTGGTGTACGCCACGTTCTTGCCGCCCGAGAGGTCGACGAACTCCTCGTTGCTGCTGAGCTGGGTCGGCGCGCCGTCCAGCCCCTGCCGCGAGGCGAAGGCAGGGAACAGCACCCCGGGCTTCGGATTCACCACCTGCACCCGGTACTTGCCCCCGGTCGGCTTGGCCGCCGCCGGGGCCAGGGTGACCGTACCGTCGGCCGCCGTCGTCCCCTCGATCGCGACCCCGGCGTCATCCGTGAGCGTCACCTTCACGCCCGCGAGCCCTGGCTCCAGGGCCGGTGTCCACACTCCGCTGGTGTCCACCGCCCGGATCACCCGGACGGTCACCGTCCCGTCGCCGGGCTGTGGGAAGGCCGCCGGCGCCGTCACCAGCGCCGTGGCGGACAGTCCCACCGTCAGCGCCGCGACCTGCGCGGCGTACCTTGTTCGCTGCCTCGTTGGTCCCAATGTCCCGCTCTCATCATCGACGGGTTATCACACCCGAGCTGATCAGGAGTCATCAGCAGATCGGCAATCTTAGTTGTCCGCAAGGGAATTGACGAAACTTCATGTGCACGCGTGACAAGAGCGCCACACCCGCTCCACCACCAGTTCGAATCTTGACTCGTTGGTCCGATACCGTCCGCCCTGCTCGAAAACACCGCCTTCGACCGGAATTCGTCCGGACGGGGCGGTGGGGTGCGGGGGCGTGGCGCAGCGCGCAGGGGCGGGTGCGGGGGCGCGGGAACGGGTGGGGGGCGCAGGGGTGTGGGCGGGGCCCGGGCCGGCGCACGCCTCCGCGCGACCCTGTCGGACCGGGCGGGTAGCGTGGCAGACGTGCCCCAGGTGTCCCGAGTCCCCCTACCCGACCTCGTCCGGCTGCGCCGGGCCCGCGACCGGATGGACCGCGACTACGCCCAGCCACTGGACGTGTCGGCACTGGCGCACACCGCACTGATGTCGCCGGGCCACTTCTCCCGCAGCTTCCGCGCCGCCTTCGGCGAGACCCCGTACGGCTACCTCATGACCCGCCGGATCGAGCGGGCCAAGGCACTGCTGCGGCGCGGCGACCTGAGCGTGACGGAGGTCTGCATGGCGGTCGGCTGCACCTCGCTGGGCTCGTTCAGCTCGCGGTTCACCCAGTTGGTCGGCGAGACCCCCAGCGCGTACCGGGCCCGGGACCACGACCACGCCGCCGCCCTCCCGGCCTGCGTCGCCAAGGTCCACACCCGGCCGACCAGGACCGGGGGCGCGGGCGACCCCACCGGCCCGTAGCGCGGCGTTCGACCGGGTTCGGCAGCGGACACGCCTCAGGACGCGTCGCCTCTCAGGACGCGTCGTCCGAGTCCGGCTCCGGGGGCAGGCCCACCTCCTCGCGGTCCTCCTCGGTGCGCTCGTCGAGCTCCTCCTCGTCGGGCCTCCGGGGCAGACCGCGCCCGTGCCCGGTGTCCGGGTCGCCTTCGACGTCCTTGTTGGGCTTGTGGTGCGACATGGCGCCTCCTCGCCCCCGATTCCGCCGGTACCTTCCCACTCAAACGCGCGCCCCGGGCACCCGCAAGCCGGGGCCGCGATCACGCGGTGCCCCGCCCGGCGCTTCGGAGAACGCCGCCGACTCGAACTGCGCCCGCTGGTCGGCGTCCAGCCGCAGCACGTCCACGAGCAGCCGCACCGTCTCCCGCCGGGGCCGCAGCGCCCCGCCCCGTTCCAAGTTGCGCACCGCGCGAACACTCAGCGTGGCGAGCTCGGCCAGTTGCTGCTGGGTCAGGCCCCGGTGCTTCCGGTGTCCGTGCAGCATGTCGCCAAATCGCATCATTTCCGACCTTTCCCTGTCCGCGTCAGCCGGCTGCTCTAACCTTCGTAACGCGACCGGGGAACCGTCGGGTTCAACGACCGAGCGGCGTGAAGTCCGGCTGCGGACAGCGCCCTTGACTCTCTGTCACCATCGACGGAAGGAACCAACCGTCGGATCCGCCGCCTCGCCGCTGCCGTGCGCTCGCCCACGGCCGGGGGCGCCCATGGCCGTCGCCCCCCGTCACGGCTCCGCCCGCTCCGGCGCGCGTTGCAGGCGGAACGCGTCCGCGAGGACGGCCTGGGCCAGCACCCGGGCCGGGCCGCGCGCCGTGGTGCGCCCCGTGGTGAGGGCGAACTCGGTGGTGCCGAGGCTGGGCAGGCCCGGCTGGTCGGGCAGCGCGCGCAGGCCCGACGGGATCAGGCTGCGGGCGTGCGGCACCACCCCGAGGCCGGCCAGCGCGGCGGCCCGGACCCCGGAGAGGCTGGTGCTGGTGCAGGCGATCCGCCAGGGCCGCCCGTCGCGTTCGCAGGCCTCCAGGGCGCGGACCCGGATGAAGCTGGGCGGCGGGTAGACGATCAGCGGCAGCGGCTCCGCCGGGTCCGGCCGGAAGTCCTCCGCCGCGATCCACACCAGCTTGTCCTGCCACACCAGTTGGCCCTGCGAGCCGTCGCCGGGCGGGCGCTTGCCGAGCACCAGGTCGAGCCGTCCGTCGGCCAGCTGCTCGTAGAGCACGGCGCTGAGGCCGACGGTGAGTTCGAGGTCGACCTGGGGGTTGCTCCGCCGGAAGCTCCGCAGGATCTGCGGCAGCTCGGTGTGGACGAAGTCCTCCGAGGCGCCGAACCGCACCCGCCCGCGCACCTGCGTCTGCGCGAAGTAGCCGAGCGCCTGCTCGTGCGCCTCCAGGATCGTCCGGGCGAAGCCGAGCATGGCCTCGCCCTCGCTGGTGAGCTGCACGGAGTGGGTGTCGCGCAGGAAGAGCTGCCGGTCCGCGGCCGTCTCCAGCCGCCGCACGTGCTGGCTGACCGTCGACTGCCGCAGCCCCAGTCGCTGGGCGGCCCGGGTGAAGCCGCCGGTCTGGGCCACCGCGAGGAAGGACCTCAACTGCACCGGATCGAACACGCGGCCATTCTATCCGCTGATATCACGGATCATGATGACAGTGATCGCCGCCAGCGGGATTCACAATCACCCCGGCGGGCGGCAGGCTGGGGCCGTCCCACCCGAACCGCCACCGCGGAGAACCATGCCCCGCCCGAACCGCCCGCTCCGCTCCCACCTGCCCCGGCGCCCCGCCCGCCTCCGGGTCGACCCGTTCATCGCCGCCCTGCTGGGCACCGTGGCAGTGGCCGCCCTGCTCCCCGCCCACGGCGCCGCCGCACCGGCCTTCTCGGACGCCGCCACCGGCGCGGTCGCCGTCCTGTTCTTCCTCTACGGTGCCCGCCTCTCCGCCCGCGAGGCCTGGGAAGGGCTCAAGCAGTGGCGGCTGCACGGCACCGTGCTCGCGGTCACCTTCGGCCTCTTCCCCCTGCTCGGGGTGGCCGCCCACCTGCTGGTGCCGGCGGTGCTGTCGCCGCAGCTCTACCAGGGCCTGCTGTTCCTGACCCTGCTGCCCTCCACCGTGCAGTCCTCGATCGCCTTCACCTCCATCGCCCGCGGCAACACGGCCGCGGCGGTCTGCAGCGCGACCTTCTCCAGCCTCTTCGGCATCGTCCTGACCCCGCTGCTCGCCGCCGTGCTCCTGCACACCGAGGGAGGCGTCTCGCCGGGCACCGTGCTGGAGATCGCCGAGCAGCTCCTGCTCCCCTTCGCCGCCGGCCAGGTGCTGCGCCGCTGGATCGCCGCCTGGATGGCCCGCCACCGCGCCGTCCTCGGCCTGGTCGACCGCGGCTCGATCCTGCTGGTCGTCTACAGCGCCTTCAGCGCCGCCGTCGTGGGCGGGGTGTGGGGCGCCCTCTCGCTGCCCCGGCTGGCGGCACTGCTGGGGGTGGAGGCGGCGCTGCTGGGGGTGGTCCTGACCGCGACGCTGCTGGTCGGCCGCCGGCTCGGGTTCGGCCGGGGAGACCTGGTCGCGATCGTCTTCTGCGGCTCCAAGAAGAGCCTGGCCAGCGGCGTCCCGATGGCCGCCGTCCTCTTCCCGGGCGCGGCGGCCGGGCTGATGGTGCTGCCGCTGATGCTCTTCCACCAGCTGCAACTGATGGTCTGCGCCGTGCTGGCCCGCCGCTGGGGCGCGCAGGCCGAGGGCGCCGGGGCCACGGCGCAGCCGACGGCCGCGCGGGCCCTCGACCACGTGGCCTGACGGGCCCCGCGGCGGCCTCAGAGACCGATGACGTCGACGGCCTGCGGGCCCTTGGGGCCCTGCTCGACCTGGTACTCGACCCGCTGGCCCTCCTCCAGGGTCCGGTACCCGACCCCGACGATGGACGAGTAGTGGACGAAGAGGTCCGGGCCGGGGACGTCCGGCACGATGAACCCGAACCCCTTCTCGGCGTTGAACCACTTCACCGTGCCGAAGTTGATCAAAGCGCGCCGGCCCTCCGCCGGCCGCGTGGCGGTCATGGTGTCCGCCTGCCCGGTGTCCGGCCGCCCGCTGTCCGCCCACGCCGGGGCGCCGACCGCCGCCAGGGCGCCGAGGGCGACGGCCGACGCGCACACCACGGCCGCCACGCGGCCACGCACAAGGACGAGAGGGGACATCACAAGCCTCCTGGTGGGAGAGGGACCGGGCCGTTCAGCAGTGGCACGCGCGACTGATCGCGTACTCACGGTGTCCGCGGCCGCCCCGTCCCGCAAGCCCGGACGACCGACCGGGCGGTCGTCCGTCCCCGCCGCCCTCGGGCCCGCGAGGCCGGGCCCCGGTCCTGGACCATTCGAGGCGCATCGGCGGGGTTCCCGGGATGGCGACGGCCGGGATCCGTCGCGCCGTGCCACCGTCACCCTTCGGTGTCGCCCTCCGACGCCACTCCTCGACGCCCTGCGGCCCGCCTCGCCCCACGCGCGGACCGCACCCTCCGGTCCGACGAAAGAAAGGGAACCCACGTGTCCGTACGCCGAAGCGTTGTGATCGTGTCCGCCGTCCTCGCCGCGCTGTCCACCGGCGTGGCCCCCGCCGCCGACGCAGCCCCGCCGGCCGCCCCGGAAGTCCTGGACTGCGCCGTGAAGGCCGCCGTCACCTTCAGCCCGCCGCTCTCGGCCGACCCGCAGGCCATCACCATGGCGGTCGACGGGACGGCGAGCGGGTGCACGGACTCGCTGGACGGCCCGACGGCCGTGACGGGCGGCACCGTCGCCGCGACGCTCAGGTTCGGCACGCTCAGCTGCAGCCCGGCGACGCCGCCGGCACTGGCGCCGGACTCCTCGGCGACCTTCACCTGGAACCTGAAGGACGGCACGCAGGCGACCAGCACCGTCACCGACATCGCCATCGTCGAGGTCGACGGCTCCGGGACCCTCACCGGCACCGTCACCGACTCCTCCAGCCGCCTGGCCGGGCAGAAGCTGACCGCGCTCGTGGACGTCACCAGCGACCAGCCGCTCGTGGACAACTGCGTCGACGTCCTGCTCGGGACCGGCCGGCCCATCGCCGACTCGACCCTGACCGCCGACATCTCCTTCAGCTGACACCAGGCCGACCTGCCGTCCCGTCCCGCTGGCTGTCGTCCCTCCGGCGCGCGCAGGGCCACCCCGCAACCGGGGGGTCCTGCGCGCGTCGACGCAACCACCGCACGTCGGCGTCGAGTTGTCGCCACGCCTCCCGCCGTCCCACCACCGCCCCGGGTCAGCCCGCAGGGTCGGTGAGCCGGTAGACCGTGATACCGGCGGCACTCGCGACGGGGCGGTAGCCGGCGCCGGGGAGGGCGCGGAGGGCTTCGACCTCGTCGCGGGCGGGGAGGAGCCCGTCCCTCGGACGGTCGGCTGCCACCACCCAGTCGGGCCGCGCACCGGGGCCGCCCGGGTAACGGGGGAAGAGGTAGACCCGGGTGCGGCCGGTGAGTTGGGCCGCGAAGCCGTTGGCGGCGGCCACCTCGGCACCGTCCGGGATCCGGCGCAGCAGCGCGCTCACCGCGTCGACGGTCGCGTCGCGCTGCCAGGTGGCGGGCCGGGCCAGTTCCGCGAGGGGCTGGGCGGGCAGGGCGGCGGCCGTCACGGCGAGCCCGACGGCCACGGAACCGCGGACCGTCCACCGCCGCAGGCCGCGCCGGGCCCGGAACCGGAGCCGAAGCCGGGTCAGGGCGTCGACGAAGGCGAGGAACACGATCGGCATCAGGACGGCGCCGTAGTGGAAGCCCGTCCCCCAGTAGAACGGGTTGGTGGACCAGAAGCGCCAGCCCAACGTCGGCAGGGCGAGCAGGACCAGCGGGGAGCGCAGCGCCAGGAACGCGGTGGGGGCCAGGATCGTGACGACGGTGTGCCACTTCTCGCCGGGCAGGAGCAGCCTCGTCACGGGGTCGCCGGCCGGGCCATCGACACTGGAGAGGTAGGTGTAGGCGCCGTCCGGGTTGAGGGCCGGGATGACGACCAGCAGCACCAGGAGCAGGGTGGCGGCGGAGAGCGCGACGACGCTCGCGCCCAGTCGGCGGCGGCCCTGCCAGAACAGGTAGCAGCCGATGACGGCGACCGTCGCCGCGAGGTCCTCCTTCACCAGCAGCAGCGGCAGGGCGAAGCCGACCGCCGCCCGCCACCGCCGGAGCATCAGCCGCTCCAGCGAGAACGCCAACAGTGGTACGGCGAAGGCGATTTCGTGGAAGTCGAAGCCGACGGCCTGTTGCAGGCCGACCGACAGCCCGTACGCCACCCCGATGCCCGCGCCCGCCCACCGGCCGACCGCCCGCACCGCGGCCCTGGTCACGGGGACGACGGACACGGCGAGCAGCGCCGCCTGGGCGACGAGCAGGGTGAGCGCGGAGGGGAAGACCCGGTAGAACGGTGCGAGGGTGACCAGGATCGGGTGGAAGTGGTCCCCGAGCAGGTGGAAGCCCGGCCCCTTCAACTCGGAGACCGGCGCGCGGCCCTCGGCGTAGCCGCGCACGGCCTGCTCGAAGATCCCCAGGTCGAAGCCGTTCGTCCGCAGGTGCAGGTGACGGGAGACGGACAGCGCGGTGTAGGCGGCGAACAGCACGGCGGCGAGCACCCAGGGCAGCAGCGCCACCCCCGCCCCCTCGGCGGCGGACCCCCGCCGTTCGGGCACGGGCCGGGTCTCGGCCGTGGCGCGGGCTGCACGGATCGGGCTCAGGGGCAACGGGAGCTCACTTGCGACGGGGCGGACGGGGAGTGACCCCAGAAGCCTCCGACCAACCCGCTGAAGATCCGCTGAAGAAGTCTGAGCACCCCTTCAGGAACCGCGACGCCCCCGCACCCGCCTACGCGGGCACGGGGGCGTGCGCGCCCCGGGGACTACTCCGCGCCGGGCGCCGCGTGATGGATCTCGGTGATCCTCGCGGCCGCGTCGAACCCGAGGACCGGGTCCGGACGGTCGGAGAGCAGGCTCTCGTACAGCGGCCGGTAGTGGGCCACCTTCCGGGCCGTCCGACCGTCCGTCCCGAAGGCGGCGAGCAGGTCACCGTCCCGGGCTGCGAAGCCGGTCATGGAGGTGTGGTCGATCCACACCTCCACACCCGCCCGGCCGAGGACCAGAGTGCTCTCCTTGCTGCTGGAGCCCGTGAGCCAGCTGCTGCGCAGACGTGCGGTGCCCGACTCGCCCCGGGACCGGTACTCGGCGGTGCACCACGCGCTGGCGCCGCCGTCCAGTTGCCGGGCGGAGGTGAGCGCCGTGAGGTCGACCAGGCGGGTGAGCATGCTGAGCTGGTTCACCCCGGAGTCCATCCAGCTGGAGCCGTAGGACTCGTAGGCGTCGGCGCCCTTGAGGACGTAGGGGTCGTAGAACGCGGAGGTGACGGCTGTGACGGGCCCCCACTCGGGGTGCTCGGCGAGCAGTTCCGCCGCCCAGCCGACCTCGGGCGAGAAGGCGAAGTGGTGCGCGGTGAACAACCGGCCCCGCACGTCGACCGCTTCGTCCAGCGCGCGGAGCCGCCCGAGCGAGGCGAGGTCGTGGACGAGGGGTTTCTCGACCAGCACCTTGGCCGTGGAGAGCCGGAGAGCCTGGGCCGCCAGCTCCGCGTGCGTGTGCGTGGGAGTGGCGAGCACGAGCAGATCGGGTCGGTGCTCCGCGAGCGCTTCGTCCAGGCCGGCGTAGTGACGCGGGGTGGCTCCACGGAACGGGGGCGGTTCCGCCCGGTGCGGATCGACCGTGAACTCGACCAGCACGTCGGCCCGTTCGGCCAGGACCGCGAGATGGGTCTGCGCGATGGTGCCGACGCCGACGAGGCCGACGCTTACGAGGTCAGTCATCGAACTCTGCTTTCTGCGGACGACTCGGCCGAGGTGTGGGGCCGGGGAGCGTCATCGACGTGCCACCACCGCTGCCCAGCGGCCCAACGACGCGGCGGGGCCGTCCACCCAGCCGACGGCAGGCAGGTGCTCCGCGGCGGCGAGGGAGCCGTCGATCCAGGAGGTCGCGATGGGAACCCAGTAGGTGTTGCCCCCGGACGTACGGGTGCGCGCATCGAGCTCGGACCGCGTGCGACGAGCACTCTCGTGGTCACCGGCGAGCACGCCGAGGAGGATCTCGGCCACGTCCGCCAGGTTGTGGCCGCCCCGGTAGGCGATCCCGTCCGCAAGGTGCCGAGTGTCTCCCACTGCGGACCGGGCGGCACCGGCGTCGCCGGCCATGGCGTGGGCCACCGCCTCGGCGGACCGGAGCTTGACCAGTTCGACGGGGTTGGGCACCAGGTCGAGCAGTTCCCGGGCCCGGCCCGCCGCGTCGGCGACCGCTGCCGTGCCCCCGGACCAGCAGGCGGTCTGCGCCAGGTTGGCGAGCGCCTTCGCCTCTGCGGCGGCCAGTCCCTCGCGCCTCGCCAGGTCGATCGCCTCGTGGTAGACGGAAGTCGCCTCCTCGAAGCGGGCGTTGACCCGCCAGATGTGCCCGGTCAGCCGGAGTCGTTCGCCTTCGTCCTCCGGGCCACGGACCGGCTGTTCGTGCAGGGAGGTGAGAGCGGTCGCGAACCGTCCGTTGAGGTAGTCGAAGTCGCTGAGCCAGTAGCGGGCGGCCGCGTCGAACTCGCCCCCCACCAAACCCCGGTAGATCTCCGCGGCCTGCGTGTAGTCGCCGTGGTTGCGCAGGGCGTGGGCCAGGTGGATGCGGACCAGCTGTGCCGTCCGGCCACCGTGCCGCACGTCTCCGGCCGCGCCGCCGAGCAACTCGATCGCCTCCTCGACGCGGCCGGTCCGGCGGAGCTGGACTCCTCGGATGGCGGCCCGGATCGCCCGGTACTCGGGGAGTCCCACCGGGCCGCCGGTGAGGCCGGCGCCGAGCTCCGACCACTGGCCGGCCTCGACGAGCCGCTGCGTGGCCAACGCCATCCAGTCGTCGAAGACACCGTGCTCGGCAGAGAGCTTGAGCCCGGTTTCGAGGGCTTGCGCCGTCGCCACCCGCCCGCCGGAGGGGCCCAGGCGTTCGCCCAGCCAGCTCAGCAGCCGGGCGGCGACCTCACTGCGGTCACGATCCGACCAGCCGTCCGGAAGCGTCCGGTCCGCCTCGCCGATGGCCTGCCGCAACGCCACGTGCAACGCGTACGGGAACGCATAGGCGTCGTCGTGTGTCAGGAACGGTCGGCGAAGGAACCGCGCCACGCTCCCGTCGGAGACTCCGGGTTGGCCGGCGCGCAGCAGCTCTGCGCCCACCCGGTCGGTGAGCGCTGCGGTTCGGACCAGGTCGCGCTCCTCCCGGGGGAGGTCCCTGATCGACCGGGTCGCGACGGCCGTGAACGAGCCGCCGAAGTCCGCCACGGAAGGTTGCCCGCCGCGTGCCAGCAGGGCGGCGCAGTGGGAGACCGACAGGTCCAGGTACAGGGGAAGCCCCTGGCCGCCGGAGATGACGCGTTCCCGGATCTCCGCCGACATCGCGGGCTCACCGTCCCGGACGAGGGCCTCACGGAGATAGCTGTCCGCGTCGGAGTCCGACAGGTACCCCACGAGGTGCTGCCGTGGTTCGGCCGTGTCGTTGCTGAAGTGCAGGTGGGGCCAGCACTCCGGGCCGGCGAAGTCCAGCTCTCCGCCCGCGCCCGAGTCGGCCCAGTCGATCCGGTTCCGGCCGGTGATGACGAACAGCACGTTCGGCATCAGATAGGCGCAGCGCTGGACGAGCCGTTCCACTGCGCGATCGGCCTGACCGTTGACCACCTCGAAGGTGTCGAGGAAAACACACACCCGGGGCCGTCGGCCCGCCCGACCGCCCCTGGGTTGCCGTTCCAGGTCCCAGGCCAGCAGGTACGGGAAGTACGAGAGCGTCTCGTAGTCGGCGTCCGCCTCGACCAGTTCGGCGAACAGGTCGCAGTCGGCCAGCAGCCGGCCCTCCCGCACCCGGTCCCGGACAGCGCGGTACGTGACCAGCGCGGCCCGGTGGGCCAGTCCGGTCAGACCTCCCAGACCGCCCGGGTCGACCTGCTTCACGGCCTCCGCGATCTGGTCGCCCAGCGCGATGCTCCGCGAGGCGCGCCGCAGCGCCGGCGAGGCGTCCAGGAACTCCTGCAAGGCCTCACCGGGGTGGGCGCGAGCCCAGTAGGAGGCCAGAGCCAGGTCGAAGGCCGGCCAACGGTTCCCCAACTGCCCCAGGGCGGCCCTCAGGCGCAGCAGCAGACTCTCGATGTCGCCGGCGCCCTCCTCCGAGAGGTCGATCCGCACGGTCACCACGTCGTCGCGCTCCTTCTCCCGCGCTTCGGCGAGGAGGCGGCGCTCCAACTCGTGGGAGAGCGTCGTCTTGCCTATGCCGCCGACGCCGTAGAAGGTCAGCACATTGCGGCGGCCCTGCCCGCGGTCCACGACCGGCGTGACCTCGGCCTCGTCCAGCATCCGGTGGAGCTCGTCGACCGACCGGGCGAACGCGGCCACCTCGTCGACCCGGTTGGTGAAGACCTGCTGAGCCGTGACGGTGGACGACAGGCCGCTCATGAATGCGGCTCTCAGGTTCACCCGTGCCATGGGTCCTCCTAGCGTGCGTCGAGCCACGGTCGGTTCGGCGGCATCTCCCGCAGCTGGATGCCGTGCTGAAATCTTGTCAGTGATTACTGCGACGCCACAATCTCGCCCATGGGGATTTCGGGCGGCCGCCCCCGTGCGCTCCCCGGCCACGACGATGGGGCACGGCGGGGCCTCGGGTAGGCTCCCCGAGCATGTCTCAACCTGCGTGGGGTGCCGCATCCGCCGGCTGGTCGATCCGATCGGGTACGGCGTCCGGAAGTTACGGTGCGTCAAGACTCTTGATACCGGGAGCGGATGCCGTACGCACCGGAGCGAATCGCGGCTCCCTCCCTCCCGTAATGGGACCGTCCGATTCCGGCAGGAGTGCCTTCTCCGGTTGTGCGGCCCGATGACCACGACGACCGTGGAGGAGATCGCCGCGGGGCAGATCGCGGCGCGCATGACGCAGCTGGGCACGTGGTGATCCGCCGCGTCCGACGGCTGGTGCGCCTCGTGGTGCCGGAGCGCAGGGACCTGGCGCTGGCGTGGAGCACGATCAGGGGGCGCAAGGGCGGCTTCGTCGGCTCCTTCGTCGCGATCGTCGCGGGCTCGGCGGTGATCACCGCCTGCGGGATCCTGCTGTTGTCCGGGCTCAGCACCGGGGTGGCCCCCGAACGCTACTCGGGCGCGGCGGTGGTCCTCGGCGCGGAGCAGTCGTACTGGTTGGACGAGAGCTCCGAGGTCCGGTACGGCGAGCGCGTGACGCTGCCCGCCGACAAGGTCGCCGCCGTCGCCGCCGTGCCCGGTGTCCGGTCCGCCGTCGGCGATGTCGACGTCGAGCTCGGCGTGCTGGCCCCGGACGGCCGCGCGGTGGGCGGTCCGGGCGGTTTCCCCGTGGTCGGGCACGGCTGGTCCGCCGCGGTGCTCGGGCCGTTCGCGGTGCAAGCGGGCAGCGCGCCCGCCGGGCCCGACGAGGTCGTGCTCGACGCGGGCCTCGCCGCGCGCGCCCACGTGTCGCCCGGCGCGACGGTGCGGCTGGTGGTCGGCTCGGTCGCGTCGCCGTACCGCGTGGTGGGCGTCGCCTCCCCGCCGGGGGGCGGGTTGGGCCGCCAGTCCGCGGTGTTCTTCACCGACGGCCGGGCGGCGGAGCTGTCCGGCCGTCCGGACCGGGTGGACGCGATCGGTGTGCGGGCCGGGCCCGACGTCACCCCGGAGCAGTTGGCCGGCAGGATCACGGCCGCCGTGCCCGGCGTGGTGGCGCACACCGGCGCGGAGCGCGGCGACGTGGAGTTCCTGGACGTGGGCGACGCCCGCAGCCTGGTGGTCGAGACGTCGGCGTCGTTCGGCGGCACCATGGTGCTGATCGTGGTGTTCGTGGTGGCGAGCACGCTCGCCCTGTCGGTGCGGCAGCGCAGGCGCGAACTGGCCCTGCTGCGTGCCATCGGCGCGACGCCCCGGCAGATCCACCGGATGATCGGCGCCGAGATGACCCTGGTGTCGTCGGCGGGCGCCCTGGTCGGCGCGGTCCCCGGCGTCGTCATCGCGTTCGTGATGCGCGGCGTGTTCGTCCTCGCGGGCGCGATGCCCGCGGACTTCCGGATGGACGTGGGGTGGCCGCCCTTCCTCGCCTCGCTGGTGCTGTGCATGGCCGGCGCCCGGCTCGGCGGCTGGCTGGTCGCGCGCCGGGTGTCCGGGACCAGCCCGGTCGAGGCGCTCGGGGACGCCGCCGTCGAGCCCGGGAGGATCGGCCGGGTCCGGTTGGCCGTCGGCTTCCTGCTCGTCCCGCTCGGGCTGCTGCTGACCTCGGGCGAGGTGGCGGTGTCGGGCGACTCCGCCGCCGACACCGCGGCGAGCGCGGTCCTGCTGTTCGTCGTGGCGCTGGGCTGTGTCGGCCCGCTGCTGATCAGAGGCGCCGTCGTGCTGTTCGGCCCGCGCCTGAACCGGCAGTCCACGGCCGCCGGCTTCCTCGCCCAGGCCAACGCGCGGGCCGACGCGCGGCGACTCGCTTCGGCCGTCACCCCGCTGGCCATGGGCGTGACCCTGGCCGCCGTGCAGGTGTTCGGCGCCTCCACGACGGTCGCGGCGGCGCAGGACCAACTCGACGCCGGCCTGCGGGCCGACCACGTGCTGACCTCGTCGTCCGGCGCCGGGGTGTCCCCGGAGGTCGTGGACGCCGTGCGCGGCGTGCCCGGCGCCGCCGTGACGACGCCGGTGGCCCGGATGCGGGTGCTGCTGACGTTCCCGTCCGAGGACAGCACCGCGACCAAGGTCTTCACCGCCCAGGGCGTCGCGCCCGAACGGCTCTCCGAGACCATGGACCTCAGGGTGGTCGAGGGCGACACCGCGGAACTGCGCGGCGAGACGGTGGCGTTGAGCCGGGCCGTCGCGGAGACCGTCCACGCGCGGCGCGGTGGGACGGTCGACCTGCGGCTCGGCGACGGCACGGCGGTCAGGCCGCGGGTGGTGGCGGTCTACGAGCGGGGCCCGGGCTTCGGGGACGTCACCCTGCCCAACGACCTCGTCGTCGCGCACACCACCGCGCGGGTCGACACCGCCGTGCTGGTCAGGTCCGCGGACGGGACCGACCCGAAGGCGCTCGCCGACGCGCTGCGCGGCGCCGTCGGACGCTACCCGACGGTCCAGGTGGGCGGCCAGGAGGCGTTCAAGGCCGCGCCCGGGGGCGGCGGTTCGGGTGACTGGGCGCTCAACCTCCTGTTCCAGACCGTGCTGTTGGGCTACATCGCCATCGCCGTGGTGAACACCCTGGTGATGGCGACGGCCGCGCGGGTGCGCGAGTTCGCGATGCTGCGCCTCATCGGCGCCGAGCGGGCCCAGGTCCGCGCGATGATGAACGGCGAGGCCAGGATCGTGGTCTTCTCGGCGCTGCTGTTCGGCCTGCTGGCGACGATCCCGCCCCTGGTCGGCATCAGCCTCGGGCTGACGGGGTCGCCCGTTCCGTCCGTCTCCCCCGTCGGCCTCGTCGCGATCGTGGCGCTCACCGTCGCGCTCTCCTGGGGTTCGATCGCGGTGGCGACCCGGTCCGCCCTGCGGCCGGCGCCGGTCGACGCGATCGGCGGGCGCGAGTGAGCCGCCCGGCGAGCGCGCCCGGGCCCCGGAATGCCGGTGTACGGGCTTGAACATCCGGGCTCCGGAGCTGCCAGACTGGAAGCCGTCGGACTGGAAACTGCCGGGCTGGGAGCTGCTGGACGGGGAGCCACCGGACGGGGAGGACGGCTCAGGGGAGGACGACTCAGGGGCGGACGGCTCAGGAGCGGACGACTCAGGGGCGGATGGCGACGGCCCCGTAGCAGGAGGCCGCTGCGTCGGTGATGTGCTCGGCGTCGTCCGCAGGCGCCGGGTGCCAGCGCGGAGTGGCCGCGACGCCCGGCTCCAGGAGGTTCCAGCCGGTGAAGAACTGCGCGAACTCGTCGCGGGTGCAGGCGGCGACGGGGGTGCCCGCGGCGGTGTAGACCTGGATGAGCCGGGCGGTCTCCTCGGCGGCGAAGTCCTGCGTGAAGTGGCTGACCACCAGCGCGGAACCGCTGGGCAGTTGTGC
The DNA here is from genome assembly GCF_042887425.1 of Kitasatospora sp. NPDC057940. Classification (NCBI taxonomy): domain Bacteria; kingdom Bacillati; phylum Actinomycetota; class Actinomycetes; order Kitasatosporales; family Streptomycetaceae; genus Kitasatospora; species Kitasatospora sp. NPDC057940. The sequence continues at coordinate 153,174 of NZ_JBHVPH010000017.1, read as the reverse complement.
CTTGAGCCCTTCGGTGATCCGCTGGGCGTCGAACGGCACGAAGTGCAGCAGGGCGTTCATGCTGAGCGCGATCGGCTGGGTGAAGTCCAGGACGGCCCGGGCCGAGTCCAACAGGTCTCCGGGCTCACGCACGTCGGCCTGGACGTAGGCGGTGACGCCCTGCTCGGTGCCGTGCAGCAGCGCCTTGGCGTGGAGGAGCACGATCGGGTCGTTGTCGGCGTAGACGACCTTGGCGTCCGGTGCGACCGACTGCGCGACCTCGTGCAGGTTCGGCGAGGTGGGGATCCCGGTGCCGATGTCGAGGAACTGCCGGATCCCGGCCTCGGCGAGCAGCTGCGTCGACCGGCGCATGAAAGCGCGGTTGGCGCGCGCGGCGGAGCGGGCGTACGGGAAGACCGCCAGGGCCCGGCCGGCGGCCTCACGGTCGGCGGGGAAGTTCGTCGTGCCGCCGAGGTAGTAGTCGTACATCCGTGCGGAGTGGGCCAGGTGTATGTCGAGGTTGACCTCTACGTCGTCGGTCCTGGCGGTGCCGTCCGTCATGCGTTCCCCCTGATACGTCATCGACTCGCCCTGCGCAGGACAGGACCGATCCGCGCCCGCGCCACCGTGGCGAGCGGTGGCGGCCCCTGGCGCGGCCCCTTCCACTATGCCCACACGCCCGAACGGCCAAGCAAGGGCCGCCACCGGTGACGACGCGACCGTGAAGCAGGACGACCGAATCAGAGCATGTGGTGACTCACTCTGACCATGTTCCTGCACGGTATCTCCATCATCCGCCGCACCTTATGTCTGATCTCGAAACACCTTGTCGCGGTTTAACATCTCGGCATCCAATCCGCCTTAATGTTCCTACCAGGGAAGCGAGTTCACACTGTGACCGCCGTACGGCCGTGGGGTTCGACCACGGTCGGCGGCCCGCGCCGGATGGCCGCCGACAGGCGTGCCGCAGGGGAGGAATGGGACGTGACCGAGAGCGACTGGGTGGTCGGAGACCGGGACCGCCTGACGTTCGACGCGTTCTGCGACACGCACGAGGGGGCGTGGAGCGGATTCGCCCGCGCACGCCTTCGCGACGACGCCGCCGCACACAGAGCGGTGGAGATCGCGAAGGTCCGCGTGTGGAAGGAGTGGCCGCGCATCCTCCGAGAGAAGATCCCACCGTTCCACGCCTGGACGATCCTCAAGGAGGAGATCGGCGCCGCCCTCGCGGAACTGATGATGAACGGCGAGCCGCTGCCCACCCAGGCGAGCGTCCCCGGGTGGGTCTACGCCGTGCGGATCGCCGCCGAGCGGGCGCAGCACCTGATGGAGACCGGCGGCACTCACGAGCAACTGTACGTCGCACTGCGGCGGTTGTCCGAGCGGCGGCACGACGTGATCGTGCTGCGCTACCTGCTCGACCTGCCGGACGAGCAGATCGCCGACTGCCTGGGGACGACCGAGGCCAACGTCCGTTCGACCGCGAGCCAGGCTCTCGACCGTCTGGCCGCGGCGCTCGGCGGCCGACGCGGGGAGAACCGGTGAGCACCGAGCACGACCGGGCCCTGCACCCGAACATGGCCGGCATCCACCTGCCCACCCGGGCCCCGCGGCCACAGCCGGGGGGCACGGGCGTCTCCTGGGATCGGCTGCTGACCGCCCCGAGCCCCCTGTCCTCCGAGCACAAGCAGGCGGCCCACGAACTCGACCTCGCCGCGTCCCTGGTCCTCTCGATGCCGTCCGCCGCGGCCTCCCTGGGCCTCCTCGTCAACGGCGAGCAGATCCACCCCGAGGGCGCCCTCGTCCTCGGCGCGCTGCTGTACGTCGCGGGCCATCGCGACGGCGCCCAGTTCTGGTGGCAGTTCGCCGCCGGCGGCGGTTCCTACACCTCCGCATCGTTCCTGAGCCTGTTGCACCGCAGCCTCGGGGAGTTCCTGGACGCGGAGGTATGGCGCCAACAGGCCGAAGCGCTGGCCACCAAACCCCGCCCGCCGCAGCACGTCCTGAGCACCCCTCACGCACTGCTGCCGGCCCAGGTGCTCACCGACATCCTCGCCCGCTGCCACTACGGCCTCGACGTGAAGCTGCCTCCCCGCCTCGCGGCCGTCATCCACCAACTCCCCGTCGCCGCCGACGACCCCGAGTACGGCGAACTCCCCCAGATGAGCAGCACCCTCGTCCGCGACCTCACCGACGAACGCTAGCCAGCGACCGCGCCCCCCGTCTCCCCGCCTCAGCGCACGCGCCCCCGGGCCTTCAGCGGGAGGGCGGGAAGCTCCGGCGCCCGCAGCCGGTCGCCGGCGTAGCCGTGCACGTCGCCGAAGCGGGCGGTGGACATCCAGTCCTCGCGGGCCTGGGTGATCTCCTCACCGGACCGGCCGATGAAGTTCCACCACATACCACGCGATCCACGGTTCCTCCCAGATCAGGGGCCTGGTGGACCATCCGCGGTCAGCAAATCGTCAGCATGAGGCCCGCACTCCCCCAATGACCCGCGGCGACCTCGTCTCCGATCAGCCCGCAGGCCTCACGGACCGGTACGGGCTGGCAACTCGTCGCTCAGCCGGAGTGCGCGACCGGGACCGCAGGTCCCCGTTCACGTCCCGTCAGGCTCCAGATCTCCGGTACCCAGTCCTTCCCGGGCGATCTCGGCGAGCCGCTGCGCGGCTTGCGCCAGCCTGGTGGCCTCGCGTTCCATGTCGCGCAGCGCCCGGAACGCGAGGCCATAACGGCGCTGGACGGAGAGTTCGCGCTGGGGAATACGAGCACCCTTGACGTCCAGACGGTGCGAACCGCTCTGGGAGGTGGACCGGCGGACGTTGGGACTGGCATGGAGGAATCCGTCAAGGTACTCGGGGTCGACCTGGCTGCCCACCACCCGGGGTTCGCCGTCACGCAGTTCGACGAGTCCGGCACGGACGAGGTCGGAAACGGTGACGGTGGCTCCGTCCCACAGGTCGGCGCCGTTGCCGCGCCGCAGCTCGGGCAACCGGCCGTGCAATCCGGCAAGGGCGTCGGCGAGTTCGGATCGCGCCTGCTCGTACGCGTGGGCGAAATCCCGCCGGACAGTGGGAAGGTGGACCGCAGGGGTGAGGTCGACGACGTCGTCCAGGAGGTCCACCAGCGGAACATCCACAGTCTGTGCGTCGGTCGGCCGGAGCGGACCGTTGGGGGTGTTCCCCGTCAGGTCGATCAGGCGGACGCTATCGGGGCGCGGTTCGGCGTCCACCGGTCGCCGAAGGTTCCATAGGTGAACAGGGAGGACATGGCCGGAAGCCACCCCACCGGGAAGGGCCACGACCTGACGGACGATGCCGCGGCGGACCAGCTCGGCGCGGATCCGACGCCCGGCTTTGCGGTAGGCGACGGAGGCAGGCATCACCATGAGGACCTGGCCGCCCGGGGCGGTGTGTGCGTAGGCGTGTTGGAGCCAGGCCAGCTCGCCCTCCGCACGGGACGGGGTACCGAACTCCCAGCGGTGGTCGAGCAGGAGTTCATCCCGTCCCCAATCCCCGGCCGCGACGGGCGGGTCGCAGAGCACGAGGTCCGCGGCGAGCCCCGGATAGTGGTCACCCCGCAGGGAGTCGCCGTGGGCGATCCGGACCTCGCCCTGGCAGGCGAGGCCGGCACGAGCAACGGAGATGTCCACGGCGTCGATGTCGATGTCCTGGCCGACCCGGACGAGATCGTGCTCGGCCTCCAGCGCGAAGAGCAGGGCACCGATCCCGCACGCCGGGTCGAACACGGTCCAGCCGGACTGGGGCGTGGGCGCGAAGTGGCCGACAGCACGGACAATCAGCGGCGAGGTGACCTGATCGGACCCCGCCCGGCGGACGGAGTCGGCCATCCGGTCGGTGAGTGCACGCAGCACGATGCTCGGGTCCGACTCCTCGACGAGTCGGTCCAGCAGGACCTGCACAGCGACCGGCAGAGGTGAGGTCGTCCCCGTGGCGTCACTACCGGCGTCGCCTTCGGAGCGGCCGGTCTGCGCGAGGTACCTCGCCGCAGCCGCCACGGCAGCCACAGTCGCGTCGCCGTACGCCGTGCGCAGCGCCTGCCAGGTCTGAACCTCCAGGGAGACCTCCTGGTGCCGGTCGCGTCGACGCAACCATTCCTGGACGGCGGGCCAGTCGAAGAGCGGGCTCGAACCACTTCCGGCGGCGGCGGTCGGGAAGTCGTCGTAGCGGCGCCGCCAGTTGGAGACCGCGGCTCGGGTGACACCTGCCAAGCGGGCAATCTCGGCACTGGTGACGAGTGAGGGTGGCGCATCGTCGCTGACCGGTCCGAACGTCGCAGGGTCTGCCATGGCCACCACCGTACACGCTGCTCCCCCCATACACAGGAGACTCTCATTGTGTTGACACCACTCACGCACCAGCTCCTCCCGTAGTGGCACTGCCGGCGCAAAAAGCAGGTGGGAACTACTTTACATGGAAGCGAGTTGACATAGTCAACATGCATTTGATTTTGTGCACAGCTCGTCGAGTAAGCTGGCAGCCGGCAGGCTGCCCGTCTGCTGCGCACGACGAGAACAAGACACGTGAGGCAGGGGAGCGCCGGTGGGTCTGGGGACGGTCGCAAGCAGGTTCAGCATCGTGGGGCCTGTCGGTCGCGGCAACATGGGGGAAGTCCACGAAGCGATCGACCTCGACGCCCCGGACGGCTCCCGGGACCGGAAGGTCGCCCTGAAGACGATCCTGCGCAGCCGGACCGGCCTCGCGATCGACGCGTCCGAGGACAGCAAGGAGGTCGAGCGCTTCCGCCGCGAGGTGGACATCATGCGCCGCCTCTCCCCCCGCCACCCCAATCTGACCCGCCTCGTCGCCGGTGGCGTGGACACCTCGGCCACCGGCGGCAGCCTGCCGTACCTGGTGATGGAACTCCTCGACGGGAGTCCGCTCGGTGACCTGATCGAGGAGGAGCCCCAGCTCCCGGTCTCCTGGGCCGCCGCCATCGCGGCGCAGATCGCGGCCGGCCTGGCCTCGGCACACGCGGCGGGTGTCGTTCACCGCGACCTCAAGCCGGCCAACGTGATGCTCACCCGCGACGGCACGGTCAAGATCCTCGACTTCGGCATGGGCCGGATCGTCGACGACCCCGATCAGGTCCGGCTCACCAGCACCGGGGTGGGCGTCGGCACCGCCCGCTACATGGCCCCGGAACAGTTCCGGGCCGAGCAGGTGACGGCCCCCGCCGACCTCTACGCGCTGGGCTGCATCCTCTACGAGCTGCTGATCGGCAAGCCCCCCTTCGCCGCGAAGACGGCCTTCGACCTCTCCGAGCAGCACAAGCACGACACTCCGCCGTCGGTCACGGTCATCCGCCCCGACCTGCCGCCCGAGCTGGTCCGTCTCCTCTCCCGGCTGCTGGAGAAGGACCAGGCCAACCGGCCGGAGAACGCGACCCTGGTCCGCGAGGCGCTGGTCCCGCTCGCCCTGGCCCCGGACGAGACGGCCGCCCTGCTCGCCCCGCACTGGACGGCGATGGACCCGGTCGAGCGGCTGCGCGCCGACTTCCCCGAGCCCACCTCGGCCGCCCCCGTGCCGGTTCCGCGCCCGCCCCGCAGGCTGCCGGACGCGATGGACGTCTTCGGCATCCACAGGACCCTGATTGACGAGTACGAGCGCTTCACCAAGGGCGCCACAGTCGTCCGGGACGGCCGGATCGCCGGCTTCATCGAGGACGACCTGGCGGGCAAGTCGCAGTGGCCCGATCCGTGGCTCTCCCTCAACCCCTTCTTCGCGGACGGAGGCCAGGTCACCGACCTCGTCCGGGACGGCATCCTCGACCCGAAGTGCGCCGAGATCTTCCAGGCCGACAAGAAGAAGACCTCGCCGCGCCCCGACGGCCGGCCGCTCACGTTCCACCGCCACCAGCGCGAGGCCATCGAGGCTGCGCAGGCCGGCGACTCCTACGTACTCACCACGGGCACCGGCTCCGGAAAGTCGCTCTCCTACATCGTCCCGATCGTCGACCGGGTGCTGAAGGAGCGCGCGACCGAACGGCCGGGCGCGCCCAAGCGGGTGCGGGCGATCGTCGTGTACCCGATGAACGCGCTCGCCAACTCCCAGCGTCAGGAGCTGAAGAAGTACCTGCGGTACGGATTCGGCAAGGGCGGCGAGCCGGTCACCTTCGCGCGCTACACGGGACAGGAGAGCGAGGAACAGCGCGAGGCCCTCCGGAAGAATCCCCCGGACGTCCTGCTCACCAATTACGTGATGCTGGAGCTGATGCTCACCCGCCCCGGTGACCGGGACAGCCTGGTCCGGATGGCCGAGGGGCTGCAGTTCCTGGTCTTCGACGAGCTGCACACCTATCGGGGCCGGCAGGGCGCCGATGTCGCCCTGCTCATCCGCCGGGTCCGCGAGGCCTGCCGGGCGGCGGACACGCTCCAGTGCATCGGCACGTCCGCAACCATGTCGACCGAGGGAAGCTGGGAAGAACAGCAGCGGGAGGTCGCCAAGGTCGCCGGCCGGCTGTTCGGCACCACCATCCTGCCCCGGCGGGTGATCGGCGAGACGCTCGTCCGCGCCACCGAGGAGCCGCCCACAACTGTCCCGGCCGAGCGGCTGCGGGCCGTCGCCGCACCCCGCGGCTACGAGGCACTGACGAAGGACCCGCTGGCCCGCTGGATTGAGTCGCGGTTCGGGCTGGAGCGCGAGGACGGAACCGGCCGGCTCCGCCGTCGCACTCCCGGCAGGATCGAGGAGGCCGCGGCCGAACTCTTCGCAGCGTCCGGGGTCCCGGAGGAAACCGCCCAGGAGGCGATCAGGGCAACGCTGGAAGCCGGCTCCCAGGCCAAGCACCCGATCACCGAGCGGCCGCTGTTCGCGTTCCGGCTGCACCAGTTCCTCTCCAAGGGCGACACCGTCTACACGACCCTGGAGGACCCGCTCACCCGCCCGCTGACCCGCACCTACCAGCTGGAACAGCCCGGCAGCGACGGCAGGCCGCTGTTCCCGCTGGCGTTCTGCCGCGAGTGCGGCCAGGAATACGTCACCGTGTGGCGCACCACCGAGGACGGCACGGTCCGCTACGAGCCGCGCCGCGACACCTCCGCCTCCGGCGGGCGCGACGGCGAGGGCTACCTCTGCATCGGTGTGCCGGGTGAGGACTACGAGTGGCCGGCCGACCCGCAACGGGCGGTCGACGACCGCCGGCTCCCCGAATCCTGGCTGGAGCCGGACGCCCAGGGTGTGAACACGGTCAAGAAGTCCTACCGTCCACGGCTGCCGCAGCGCGTCGTGGTCGACCCGCACGGCCGGGAGTCAGGAGAAGGGCTGGTGGCCGCGTTCGTCCCCGCGCCCTTCCTGTTCTGCCTGCACTGCCAGATCTCCTACGAGCAGACCCGCGGCCGGGACTTCGCCAAGCTCGCCACCCTCGACCAGGAGGGCCGTTCCTCCGCGACCTCCGTAGTCTCCGCGACGATCGTAAAGTCGCTGCGCGAGGTCCCCGCGGAGGTGCTGTCCAAGCGGGCCCGCAAGCTGCTGACCTTCGTCGACAACCGGCAGGACGCCTCCCTCCAGGCCGGGCACTTCAACGACTTCGCCCAGGTCACACAGTTGCGCGGCGCCCTGTACCAGGCGGCGGTGCAGGCCGGCGAGGACGGCCTGCACCACGACGACCTGGCGCAGGCGGTCACCGACGTGATGGGCCTCGCCCCGCACGAGTACACCGGCAATCCGAAGCTGGCCCCCGCCCTCGAGCGGCGGGCCACCAAGACCTTCCGCGACGTCGTCGGCCACCGGCTCTACCGTGACCTGGAACGCGGGTGGCGGATCACCATGCCGAACCTGGAGCAGACCGGCCTGCTCCGCATCGACTACGAGGACCTGGAGTGGATCGCCGGCGACCAGGAGAGCTGGCAGGCTTCGCACGCCGCCCTGCGCGACGCCGAGCCGGCGCTGCGTGCCGAGATCGCACGGACGCTGCTGGACTTCATGCGCCGGGCGCTCGCCGTCGACGTGCAGTACTTCCGCGACGACTTCGACGCCCTCCAGCGCGCCAGCGAGGAACGGCTGACCGGTGCCTGGGTGCTCTCGGAGAGCGACAAACCCGCCATCGGCACGGCCTATCCGTCCGCCTCCCGGCCCGGCCTGGAGCGGTCCGCGCTGTTCCTGTCAGCGCGCGGCAAGTTCGGCAAGTACCTGCGGCGCACGGCCCCCGCCTTTCGCGGACTCGACCCGGTGGACCTCCAGCAGATCATCGCGGAGCTGCTCGGGGTGCTCCGCGACGCCGGCCTGGTGCACGAGGTGGAGGTCGCACCCGAGAACGCCGGCCCCGCCTACCGCCGCCGCGCCACCGAGAGGCGCACCGGGTACCGGGTCTCCGCCGCCGTGCTCGTCTGGCGCGCGGGCACCGGGGACACCGGTGCCCTCGACCCGCTGACCCGCACCTACAACAGCGGGGAGGGGCCGCGCGTCAACCCCTTCTTCCGTCGCCTGTACCGGGACGCGGCCACCGGGCTCTCCGGGCTGTTCGCCCGCGAGCACACCGCGCAGGTCACCCCAGAGGAGCGCCAGCAGCGCGAGAAGGACTTCTACGAGGCCGACCTGCCGCTGCTCTACTGCTCGCCGACGATGGAGCTGGGTGTGGACATCTCCTCCCTCAACGCCGTCATGATGCGCAACGTGCCGCCGACGCCCGCCAACTACGCCCAGCGCTCCGGCCGCGCCGGGCGATCCGGTCAGCCCGCGCTGGTCACCACCTACTGCGCGACCGGCAACAGCCACGACCAGTACTACTTCCGTCGCTCGCGTGACATGGTCGCCGGCCAGGTCGCCCCGCCGCGTCTGGACCTCGCCAACGAGGACCTGGTCCGTTCCCACCTCCACGCCATCTGGCTGGCCGAGACGGGCATGAAGCTCGGGCGCGCCGTCCCGGACGTGATCGACGTCGCCTACGACCCCGACGGCGAGGAGCGCCCCGATCCGGGGATGCCGCTGCCGCTGCGCCCCGACGTCCGGGACCTGTCGCTCGACGAGACCGCGCGGCGCCGCGCGGTCATGGCCGCCCGTAGCGTGCTGGCCCCACTCATCCCCGCTTTCGAGGACACCACCTGGTGGTACGACGACTGGATCGAGATCCAGATCGACCAGGCCCCGGGTACCTTCGACGCCGCCTTCGGCCGATGGCGGCTGCTGTTCCGCGCCGCCGTCCTCGACCAGTACGAGCAGAACCGGCGAGTCGTCGACACCACCCTGAGCAACGGCGAGCAGGCGCGCGCCCGTTCCCGCCGCCGCGAGGCCGAGACCCAGCGGGACCTGCTGCTGAACCGCTCCACGGACGCCAAGTCCGTGATGAGCGACTTCAATCCCTACCGCTACCTCGCCTCCGAGGGCTTCCTCCCCGGCTACAGCTTCCCGCGCCTGCCGCTGGCCGCCTACATCGCGCGCTCCGGCAGCCGCCGCAACGCCGACGGCGACTACCTCCAGCGTCCCCGCTTCCTCGCCATCCGCGAGTTCGGCCCCGGGGCCCTGATCTACCACGAGGGCGCCCGCTACCAGGTGACCCGGGTCCAGCTGCCGCCGGACGCCTCGGGCGACCTGGCAACGGCCGAGTCCCGACGCTGCGCCGGCTGCGGCTACCACCACGAGGTGCAGCCCGGCATCGACGTGTGCGAGATGTGCGGGGAACGCCTGCCCAACCCGCGCGGCGGCCTGCTCCAGCTGCGCACCGTCTACACCACCCCGCGCGAGCGGATCTCCTCCGACGAGGAGGAGCGCCGCCGGGCCGGCTTCCGCCTGGAGACCTCGTACGCCTTCCAGGACCACGGTGACCGCAAGGGCCGCCTCACCTCGCACGTCGCCGACGCGGAGGGCGCCCCGGTGCTCACCGTCGACTACGGCGACTCCGCCACCGTCCGGATCACCAACCTGGGCCGCGTCCGGGACCGGCAGGACGTGCCGGACGGGTACTGGCTCGACCTCGGGGACGGCCGCTGGCTCAACGACAAGGCCGCCGCCGAGGCCATCGAGGGCACCGGTCTGCCGGTCGTCGACGAGGAGGGCAACGAGAAGCGCCGCAAGAAGCGGGTCCTGCCCTACGTCGAGGACCGCCGCAACATCCTCGTCGTCACCCTCGACGAGGCCCAGCCGGAGCCGATCGCGCTGTCGTTCATGTACGCGCTGGAGCGCGGCATCGAGGCCGCCTTCGAGCTGGAGGACGCCGAACTGACCGCCGAACTCCTGCCCCCGGACGACGGCCCGCGCCGCCGGATCCTCCTGACCGAGGCCGCGGAGGGCGGCGCGGGTGTGCTGCGCCGGCTCCAGCACGACCGTGACGCGCTCGCCCGGGCGGCCCGGACCGCACTGGACCTCTGCCACTTCGACCCGGTGGACGGAGCCGACCGGGGTGGCCCCGCCGAGGGCGAGGAGTGCGCCCGCGGCTGCTACGAGTGCCTGCTCACCTACGGCAACCAGGGCCACCACCGCCAGCTCAGCCGCCACACGGCCCGTCCGCTGCTGCTGCGGCTCGCGACGGCACGGACCGAGCGCGAGGCCCGCGGCGGGTCGCGCAGCGAGCGGTACCGGCTGCTGGCGGCCAGTGCTCCCGGCGACGCTGCCGGGGCCGCGCCGGCCGGTGCGCTGGAGACCGATCTCGTCGCGCTCGTCGCAGCCGGGGACCTGCTCGCCTGGCTGAAGGCCAAGGGGCACCGACTGCCCGACGAGGTCGCCCGGTTCGTTCCGGAGGCCGCCGCCAAACCCGACCTGATCTTCCGGGTCGACGGCGCCAACGTGGCCGTGTTCGTCGACGGCCCGGCCCACGGCGACGACGCCGCCCGCGACGACGAGGCCGCGGACCGGCTCCAGGAGATGAGCTGGGACGTCCTGCGCTTCCCCGTCGGTGGAGACTGGGACTCCATCGTCGAGAAGAACGCCGACTACTTCCGCACCCGCTGACGTCCCGACCCGCCGACCACACCGTAAGGAACCGAGACACTCCATGAGCCCCACGTACACGGCCGGCTCGCTGGTGACCGCCCGCGGCCGGGACTGGGTGGTACTGCCCGACAGCGCCGCCGACCTGCTGGTGCTGCGCCCGCTGGGCGGCAGCGACGACGACATCGCCGCCGTCTTCCCGGCCTTCGAGGACGTCCGGGAGGCCAAGTTCGCCGCCCCCGGCCCGGAGGACCTGGGCGGCCAGTACGCCGCCGGACTGCTGCGCACCGCCCTGCGGATCGGCTTCCGTTCGGGCGCCGGCCCTTTCCGCTCGCTGGCCTCCATCGCGGTGGAGCCGCGCGCCTACCAGCTGGTGCCGCTGCTGATGGCGCTGCGCCAGAGCACCGTCCGGCTGCTGGTCTCGGACGACGTCGGCATCGGCAAGACCGTCGAGGCGGGCCTGATCGCCAAGGAACTGCTGGAGCAGGGCGAGGCGAGCCGACTGGCCGTGCTCTGCTCCCCCGCGCTGGCCGAACAGTGGCAGGGCGAGCTGCGCGAGAAGTTCGGCATCGACGCCGAGCTCGTGCTCTCGTCCACCGTCTCCCGGCTGGAGCGCGGTCTGGAACTCGGCCAGTCGATCTTCGACAAGCACCCGTACACGATCATCTCGACCGACTTCATCAAGTCCACCCGCCACCGCGAGGACTTCTACCGCCGTTGCCCCGACCTGGTCATCGTCGACGAGGCACACACCTGTGTCGCCGCCGACGACGACCGGACCGGGTCCAAGTCCGGTGCCAACCAGCTCCGTTACGAGCTGCTGAAGCGCGTGGCCGGCGATCCCGAGCGGCACCTGGTGCTGCTCACCGCGACCCCGCACTCCGGCAAGGAGTCCGCCTTCCGCAACCTGCTCGGCCTGGTCAAGCCCGAGCTGGCGAACGTGAACCTGGACAGCCCGGTGGGCCGGGCCAAGCTCGCCGAGCACTTCGTCGCCCGCAAGCGCGCCGACGTCCGCAGCTACCTCACCAAGGAGGACGGCCTCGCCGACGACTCACTCGCCGAGCGCACGGCCTTCCCGTCCGACCGCTGGACGAAGGACGAGCCGTACAAGCTCGCCCCCGGCTACCGGGCCCTGCTCGACGACGCGATCACCTACGCGGGCAACCGCGTCCGGGCCGCCGGCGGCGAGGGCAAGCGTGAGGCACGGATCGCCTGGTGGTCGGTGATCGCGCTGCTGCGCTCGATGGTCTCCTCGCCGCGGGCCGCCGCCCAGACACTCAAGACCCGCTCGGCCTCGGCCGCCGCCCGCACTCCGCAGGAGGCGGACGCACTGGGCGCGCCGCTGAACAGTGACGCCGCCGACAGCGACACGCTCGAAGGCCTGGACGTCGCCCCCGGCGCCAGCGAGACCGAAGACGCCGGCGCACGCCTGAGGGAGCTGGCCGAGCGGGCCAAGGCCTTGGAGGGGACGCAGCAGGACGCCAAGCTGAAGGCGCTGGTCAAGCACCTCAAGTCACTGCTCGCCGACGGCTACCACCCGATCGTCTTCTGCCGCTACATCCCGACCGCCGAGTACCTCGCGGAGGAGCTGAGCGGCGCGCTCGGCAGGAAGGCCAAGGTCGCCGCGGTGACGGGCACCCTCTCCCCGCAGCAGCGGCTGGAGCGCATCGAGGAGCTCGCCGCCGAGGCCGCCGACGACCCTGCCGCCCGCCGCGTGCTGGTCGCCACCGACTGCCTCTCGGAGGGCGTCAACCTCCAGCACCACTTCGACGCCGTCGTCCACTACGACCTCGCCTGGAACCCGACCCGCCACGACCAGCGTGAGGGCCGCGTCGACCGGTACGGGCAGAAGCGCGACCAGGTCCGCGTCATCACCATGTTCGGCGAGGACAACGGCATCGACGGCAAGGTCCTGGAGGTGCTGTTCGCCAAGCACCGGCAGATCCAGAAGGACCTCGGGATCTCGGTGTCCGTCCCGGATGAGACCGCGTCGGGTGTCACCGACGCCATCGTGGAGTGGCTGCTGCTGCACGGGCGGCAGGGCGTCCAGGACAGCCTGTTCGACCTGCCCGGCGCCCAGGAATCCTTCGACCGCGCCGAGCGGGAGTGGAACTCGGCGGCCGAGCGCGAGCGGACCTCCCGCTCAAAGTACGCGCAGCGGTCCATCCACCCCGAGGAGGTCGCCCGCGAGGTGGCCGCCGTCCGGGCGGCGCTGGGCGGCGCGGAGGAGGTCCGCGAGTTCACCCTGGCGGCGCTGCACGGTCTTGAGGCCCTGGTCCGTGATCCTCGGGACGGCTCCGGGGACTTCACGGCGCAGGTCGGCGGCACTCCGGCGGGCCTGCGCGACGCGCTGGCCGCCACGCTGGGCGGCCGGATCGTCGAAGAGGACCGCGAGATCCCGTTCCGCACCGAACCGGCGATCGGCCGGGGCGAGGCGGCGCTGGTGCGTACGGATCCGGCGGTCAGCTCGATCGCAGCGTACGTGCTCGACTCGGCGCTCGACGCGAACACCCCCGGACCGCGGCCGGCACGGCGGTGCGGCGTGGTCACGACTGATGCGGTGACAGTGCGGACGACGCTGCTGCTGGTCCGATATCGGTTCCACCTCACGCTGCCGTCCCGTACTGAGAAGCGGGGGAAGGAGGTCGTCGCAGAGGACGCGAGGCTGCTCGCCTTCGAGGGCATGCCGGCCCGGGCCCGCTGGCTGAGCGACGAGGCTGCAGCCGAGCTGCTGGCGGCGCGTGCCTCGGCCAACACCAGCCCTCAGCTGGCCCGCAACCAGACCGCCCGAACCCTGGACGGTCTGGGCGAGCTGACGGACCACCTGAAGGGGTACGGGACGAGCCTCGCCGCCGAGCTCGACGAGTCGCACCGACGAGTCCGGAAAGCCAGCGACGAGATCGTCCGCGGCCTGAAGGTCGTGCCGCAGGACGATGCCGACGTCCTGGGCGTGTACGTGTACCTGCCCGCCAATCCCGCGCCCGCCGCCGTCCCGTCCGCTGGAGCCGTCGCCTGATGTCCGCCGCCACCACCCGCACTGCCCCGGCCTTCACCACTGTCACCACGGTCGGCGGCCTGCTGCCGAACGACATGCTGCTGCGCATCGCGGAGGCCCGGAACCTGCCGGGCACCAAGCCGGCTGATTACGGGCTCCCCGTGTCCATTCCGGTCCGCGACGAGGCCGAGCGGGCCTGGGAGTACCTGAAGCCGCTCTGGCGCGAGCTGCGCGAGGCCCTGCCGTCCGACCCGAAGACGGGTGCGCCGGCCGCAGACCCAACCGGGCGGGCGGGGAGGGACTGGCTTGCGCAGCTGTTCCGCAAGCTCGACTTCGGCACGCTGACGGTGGTCGGCGCGGAGGGCATCGAGGCCGACGGGGATGCTGGGCACCGCTTCCCGGTCAGCCACCGTCACGGCCCGGCGCTGATCCACCAGATCCCGTGGAACCAGGAGCTGGACAAGCGGGCCGCAGCCGGGCAGGTGCCCCCGCAGTCCATGCTCCAGGACTGTCTGAATCGGACGGAAGCCCACCAGTGGGCCGTCCTCACAAACGGCCGCCGCCTGCGCCTGCTGCGCGATTCGTCGTCCTTCGCCACGGCTGCGTACGTCGAGTTCGATCTCGAAGCGCTGTTCGACGGCGAGTTGTTCAGCGAGTTCGTGCTGCTGTACTGCGTGCTGCACGCCTCGCGGTTCACTCTGCCGGAGGGCTCCCCGGCGTCGGCCTGCTGGCTGGAGAAGTGGCGCACGGAGGCGGTTAGCTCGGGAGCCCGGGCGCTCGACCAGCTGCGCCTCGGTGTGCAGAACGCGCTGACCGTGCTGGGCACCGGCTTTCTGCGCCACCCGGACAACGGTGCGCTGCGGGAGGATGTCCGCCCCAAGGAGCTGCAGGCGGCCCTGCTCCGGCTCGTCTACCGGCTGCTGTTCGTCTTCGTCGCCGAGGACCGCGAGGCCCTGGTCCACCCCGATGCGACCGAGCGGCAGCGCGAGACCTATCAGAAGTACTTCTCGTCAGCGCGGCTCCGCGCCCACGCCCGTCGGCGTCAGGGCACCGCCCACGGTGACCTGTACGAGGCGCTGCGGATCGTCCTCACCGCGCTCGGCACCCCAGGCGGCCGGGAGGAGCTGGGGCTTCCGGGCCTCGGTGGCCTCTTCTCCCACACGGACGCGGATGCACCGCTCGACGGACTGAAGCTCTCCAACGAGGCACTGCTCACGGCAGTGCGGCATCTCGCCCAGGTCCGGGACGTCGGTGCGAAGCGGTGGCGGGCGGTGGACTACCGGCACCTCGACGCGGAGGAACTGGGGTCGGTCTACGAATCCCTGCTGGAACTGGAGCCCAAGCACTCGGCGACGGACCGCAGCTTCGAACTGGTCGAGGTCGCCGGCAACAGCCGGAAGACAACCGGGAGTTACTACACGCCTTCGTCACTCATCGAGTGCCTGCTCGACACCACACTGAACCCGGTGATAGACGATGCCGTGAAGCGTGGCGAGCAGCACGCGAAGGACGCCGAGCGTGCCGACGCGACGGGTGACATCGTCGCGGAGCTGCTGTCGTTGACGGTCTGCGACCCGGCCTGCGGGTCCGGACACTTCCTGGTCGCCTCGGCCCGGCGCATCGCGAAGCGCATCGCGGCTGTGCGCGAGCGCAACCCCGAGCCCACGACGGACGCAGTCCGGCACGCCCTGCACGAGGTCGTCGCTCGGTGCATCTATGGCGTTGACCTCAACCCGATGGCTGTCGAGCTGGCCAAGGTGTCGCTGTGGCTGGAGGCATTGGAGCCTGGCAAGCCCCTTGGCTTCCTGGACGCGCACATCAAGCACGGCAACGGCCTGATCGGCGCAACACCGAAGCTGCTGGCCGACGGCATCCCCGAAGACGCCTTTAAGGCGATTGAGGGTGACGACAGAAAGTACGCGGCCGCTCTTGTCAAGCGGAACAAGGCTCAGCGCGGAGGTGCCAACGAGCTCACGTTCGACGCGAACACACTCCCGGACAACGACGGGTACGCGGCCGAGCTCGCCCGCATCACGGCAGCACCCTCAGACCGTCTGGAGCAGGTACGCGGCCAGGAGGACGCCTACCGCAAGCACATCGAATCGGACGCCTACATCCACGATCTGCATGCCGCCGACGCCTGGTGCGCCGCATTCGTGTGGCCCAAGTATGTCGGCGCGCCCGAGGCACCGACGGATCAGTTCTTCCGCGCTCTTCGCAGCCGCAACCAGTCCGCCGTCCCAGCCACCACGCACGCCGAGATCCTTCGACTCCGCGACCAGTACCGTTTCTTCCACTGGCATCTGGAGTTCCCGGAGGTCTTCTCGGTCCCCGAGTCCGGCGCGGGAGTACAGGCGAATACGGGCTGGGTCGGCGGCTTCGATGCCGTGGTCGGCAACCCGCCATGGGAGCGCGTCAAGCTCCAGGAGCAGGAGTTCTTCGCCCAGCGCGATCCAGCAATTGCGAATGCCAAGAACGCAGCAGCCCGCAAGAGCCTGATCGCTAGCCTGCGCGACGACCCCGACCTCGCACACCTCTACACCGAATTCGAGGACGCCAAGCGTAGGGCGGAAGGCGAGAGCCACTTCCTTCGGACCAGCAACCGCTTCCCACTCACGGGGCGTGGCGACATCAATACCTACGCGGTCTTCACGGAGACCGACCGCATACTGACGAGCATCTGGGGACGCACAGGCGTGATCGTCCCTTCCGGCATTGCCACGGACGCCACCACTCAGTTCTTCTTCAAGGACCTGGTCACTCAGGGACAGCTGGCAGCGCTGTACGACTTCGAGAACGAAGACAAGATCTTCCCGGAGGTCCACAACCAACTCCGCTTCTGCCTCTTCATGCTGCGCAGCCAGGGCGACCTCGAAACCCCGGCCCGGATCGTCTTCAAGGTGCGCCAGCCCGAACAGATTTCCGAGCGCCGATATCAGCTGACGGCGGCCGACATCCTCCGCATGAACCCCAACACGGGAACCTGTCCCACATTCAGCAGTCGTCGCGATGCGGAGATTGCCCTCGATATCTACCGCCGCATCCCGGTACTCATTCACAAAGGACGGGAGGACGGAAATCCATGGGACATTTCATTCATGACCATGTTTCATATGTCGAACGACTCGCGTCTCTTCCGACCAAACGCCGAAGCAGGGGAGACTTTCGATGACCTCCTCAAGGACGGATGGGTACCGAATGGCAACGTCCTGATGCGCGGCAACGAGCGCCTGCTTCCGCTGTACGAGGCAAAGATGCTTCACCATTACGACCACCGTTTCTCTACATACGAGAGCGCCACCGAGAAGCAACTCAACAAGGGCACCTTGCCACGGTTTACCGTCGAACAGCATCAGGATGTATCAGCAGTTCCAGTGCCGCGCTATTGGGTACCGGAGCAGGATGTCTCGACGGGTCGCTACGAAAAGAGCGGAGAGGAAATCAAAGAGGCCGGCGTAGCCTCACGCCTGGCCGCGAGAGGATGGGAGCGCGGCTGGCTGCTCGGCTGGCGCGACATCTGCCGAGCCAGCGACGAACGAACCATGATCGCGGCTATTGCCCCCGCCCATGGCTTCGGACACCCCTTCCCGATCGGCCTTCCGGCCCTGCCGAGCAACTCGCCACTCCTCGCAGCAGCGATGTCCTCCATGGCGTGCGACTACGCCGTTCGCCAGAAAATCGGCGGTACGCACCTCACCTACACCTACGTCGAACAGACGCCGGTTCCGACGCCGTCCCAGCTACTCCCCCACGCTCAGGACGTTATCCCCAGGCTGCTCGAACTCACCTATACTTCCGTAGACATGGCGCCGTTTGCCGCCGACCTCGGTGACGCGGGTGCGCCGTTCCACTGGGACCCCGAGCGCCGGCGCGTGATCCGTGCCGAGCTGGACGCGCTGTTCTTCCACCTCTACGGGATCAACCGCGAGGACACCACGTACATCCTGGATACCTTCAACGTCACTCACGACAACGACGTCAAGGCCCACGGCACCTACCGCACCAAGGAACTCATCCTCGCCGAGTACGACCGGATGGCCGCTGCCGGGTTGACCCTGGAGAACCCGCTGACCAAGGGTGAGTCCGGCACCTACCGCTCCACTCTCAACCCGCCGCCCGGCCAGGGGCCCCGTCACCCCGCCACCGACGCGTAGCCGTCAACGGCCTTGCCCGCCTGGCGCCGTACGCCGGGCAGGCAAGGCCACTCCTACGCCGCCAGGAGGCCCCGGAGAAGCATGGGCAGGTGGGCACCGCGACTCAACACGTCAAGGGTCTGTTCCACCCGACGGCGCTGGTCAGCTTCCATCACCTCACCGAGTTCAGCGCGGTGGACCCAGCGGAGTTCGACGATCTCCGCCGGCGGCCGGTGGCGTCTCACCAGTTCCTCCTGGGCGGCACGAGTCGGCCGCCCCAGCAGACGAAGTTCACGCCCTCGGGCAGGAGGAGTTGCATGCTCACGTAGTCCACGGCGAGGACGCGGGCGAGCGGGAGGGCGAGGCTGGTCTCGGTCTCGGTCTCGGTGTGGCGTCGGGCGGCGAGGTGCGGGAGTTCGTTGCGCTCGGCGCTACCGCCGGGGAGCATCAGGCCGTTCTTGTAGCTGGTGCCGATCAGGAGCACGGCACCGTCCCGGTTGAGGACGAGGGCCTGGTGGCCGAGGCGCCGGCCCGGCGGGTCGGTCAGGATCCTGGGCAGTGAGGTCATCGCGGCTTCTCCAGCAAAGTAGGTTGCGGAGGGCCTGAGGTCGTCAGGCCGACTGCGTACGCCCGTGGCGGCGGCGACCACGTGTCAGTGGATCCATGCTGCCGAGACCGGAAACGCGCCAATCACCCCGGTCGCGAAGACGAGCCCGACGACCAGGAGCCACGGACCGACGGGCCCGTGCCGGATGGACCAGCCGACCGCGAGGGCGGCGAGTGCGCTGAGCGCCACGACGACGGCGTACAACAGCGGCGCCATCACACCCGGGGCTTCAAGCGACGCCTCCGATCGAGCCCGCCGTACGCGGCGGGCTCAGGTGCTGCACGTTGATGAAGCGGGCAGCGTCCAGCTGTTGGAGGTTCTCCGGTCTGGTGGTCCACTCGCAGCCACCGCGCCCGGAGCGGAGGTAGTAGGAGCCCGGCCAGGCAGTCCATGTAAACGCCTTCCGCCGGCCCACCTCCCGACCCTAGCTTGGCCAAGTCGAGGACGATCTCGCCGATTTGGGGACGGCACACGGAGGGTCGACTTCTTTCGCGGCATGACGACCACTCCCTTCTGCAGTCGGTTCACTACCCGGGGTGGCCAACATTGGCATACAGTCGAAACGGCCTTCAACGTGTCAGACGTGGTCGCAGAGTGAGGACACCAGCCTGTGCACAAGCTTGAGCTGGACCCCGATTCGTCTCCCACAGCAGCCTTCGGGGCCTTTCTTCGCGCCACACGCGAGGCCCGGGGCTGAACTCAGGACGATCTCTCAGAGGCCACGGGCTACTCTTCCAAGCACGTCTCGGCTGTCGCAACTGGTCGACGGCCGCCAACTCTTCGCCTGGCGCTGCGACTCGACACGGCATTTCGGCACGGATGGCGTGTTCAAGCGACGGACCGGCGACGTGAAGTGCACGGCCCTGCTGGAGGGATTCGCGGAGTACGTCAGCCAGGAGCGCCGCGCCGTCGAGCTCAGGCTCTTCGATCTCGGCATCGTTCCTGGCCTGCTCCAGACCAAGGAGTATGCGACTGCCATCGCGGCAGGGGCAGTGCGCCGGGGCAGCATCTCGCCGGAACAGGCCAACGAGCGCGTGAGGGTACTTGCCAGCCGACAGGCGCAGCTTCGCCGAGAGCCCTCTCCCTGGTGTACGTCGTCCTGGATGAGAGCTGCATCCGCAGACCGGTCGCCATAGGCGAGGACCGGTCGGTCGTTCGACCTCCCGGTGAACGCGCTGACGCTTCCCAACCGCCCCCTCATGTCCTATGCGGATTCCGCCCAGCAAGGGCATCTGGAGCGGGAGAACGACGCAGTGACACCCGTATTGACGGCCTACTATCAGCTGCAGGCCCTCGCACTCTCCCAGGCCGAGTCCGTGGCTGTGATTCGCCAGCCAAGGAAGGAACTACCGTGACCACCGAACCTCAGTGGTTCAAGTTCTCGTACAGCAGCAACGGCGGCAACTGCGTCGAGGTCGCGCGGAACCTCATGACCGACGGCATCGTCCCCGTCCGCGACTCCAGGGATCCGCAGAGCCCCGCCCTCACCTTCCCGGCCGACGCCTTCACCTCCTTCATCACCGCCGTCCAGGCCGGCGAGTTCGGCGAGTTCGGCGAGGTCTGACACCCGGTGCGACGACTGCCCTGATCGATCAAGCAGGGCAGTCGTCGCACCACGAGGAGTGGGCGTTCCCGTCGACCACGACGGTCCGGCTGGGCCCTTGCCGTTCGAGGTGTTGCCACCCTCGGAGGACCCGCCGCCACCGGAACCCGAACCGGTACCGCCGCAGGCCTGCCCGGGGCGACCGGACCGCGGGTGCACGAATCCTCGCGAAACGGCGGATCGCATCACGCAGTTCGACAAAGCGCCAGAGGTGTCCGCATGAGCCACGACCCACCCAAAGACCCGCGACTAGACTTCCGGGGAGTCCTCGGCGCTCTCCTTGCTCCCACCCATGATCCTGGCGCCCACGAAGACGGCGCCAAGGAGCATTGCGGCGCCGGCGCCGACTGCCACCGTCCTGGAAGTCCTCTCCAGGAACGGCTTGTTCTCGCTGTCCTTCTGGGCTTCCTGATTTACGTTCTGTTGGAAGAACTCATGGAGTGACCGTCGCTGCTCCCAGCTGAGGTCGTCCCTGTCGAGGTCCTTCTGGAGGGCGTCCCTGTGCTGCCGGGCAGCCTGGTGGAAGTGTTCCTGGCTCTTCTCGTTGGCCGAGAGCGTCGACTTGTGTGCCTCCACCATCGAATCCACGGAGTTCTTGGCGAGATCCTTGAACACGGGGAGCTTCTCGATGAGCTTCAGGCGCACCTCGGTGCTCATCTCGGGCATCGCCGCCACGAAATTGACGACCTTGTCCTTGGACAGGTGCCTCCAGGACGGGATTCCCAGCGCCCGCTTGATCCTGGCCTCGTTCTCGTTCTCCACGCCCTGACTCCGTCCATGGTTCTGTAGCGAGTTCCGGATCCTAGCGGCGCCCTCGTACGGTCGGCAGCCGAATCCGGCAGCGCGCCGCCGTCGACGTCGGCTTCTGGCACGGTGCCAGCGCACCGAGCAGCACTGCCAGTTCACAGATCATATGCCACACGCCTGTTAGCATCGCCAACATACTCAACTGCTACTCTGGTTAACGCCAGAGCTCCCTGTCGACGATTGGTACCGCCATGCACGAACAGCTCTCCCTCCTTGCCACCCCCGCCGAGATCGCCGAGCCCACGCTCTACCTGCTCCAGGGCGTGGGCTCCTCGTCCAGGACTCTGCGCCGGGCACTCCGCCGGAGCTCCGAGCAGGGGGAGGAGTTCCAGGTCCGGGACATCTCGGTCGACGGCATTCCCTGTGTCTCCGCGTACGGATACCTCGGCGCGACGGGGAAGCCGCCCTGGCTGGGAGCGCTGAGCCGACTCGTGGACGAGCTGGTCGAACTGACAAGCCGTCGTGCTGGTGCCGTGATCCTCCTGCCCGTGGCCGGCCGGGTCTTCGCGGTCTGCTTCGGGTTCGGTCACCTGCTGCTGGAGACCGACTCGATCGCCCCCTCCTTCGGCATGGACTACGTGCGGCGTACCGCCGACCCGGACACGCTCAAGGAACTGACGCACACCCGGATGGACCCGCGTGTGTACACGGACCGCACCTCCACCGCGCGCGGCCGGCATGCCCGGGAGTTCGAGCTCGACGAGTACGGCGAGATCTGCTCGCGCATGGTCGCCACCGCCCGGGGGACCGGGCTGACCGCCGAGCGGGCCCTCAAGCCGGGGGCCGGGCTTCGGGTCGCCGGGAGCTCCTCCCTCAAGGTCCCGCTCGCGGTGGACGCGACCCACCTCGTCTCGGACCTGCGCACCATCGCGGCGACGCTCGACCAGAAGCCGAATCCGGGCCTCGATGTGCTCTCGCGCATCGACGGTCTTCCGGACACCGACCCGCTGGTCGGGGACCTCGACCAGCGGCTCGCCGAGGCGCTCGGCGACCCGGAGGGCTCGGGGCGAGTCGCCTTCGCATGGCCCACCGCGCTGCTGGACCACCTGCCGGAGTTCTCCGCGCTGCGCGTCCACCCGGCCGGCAATGGCCAGTACTTCCTCACCGAGGAGGTGACGGCCGAGACCTTCCGCGAGCTGCTGGACCGCCTGCCTGCGGAGAAGCGGTTGGCGGCGCTGAGGAAGGCCAGGATCCACGTGGTGTCCGATCCCGCGGGCGAGACGACTGTCGGTTCCACCTCGGCGCTGAGGTGGGTCGCGGCCGAGATCTCGCTGGACAGCGGTCGCTACCTCCGCCAGGAGAACAAGTGGCGCAGGATCGGCGCCGACCACCAGGAGTTCATCGACACCGAACTGCGCGAACTCTTCACGGCCTCGCCGGACCACGGCTTCCCCCCGTGGCCGACGAAGACCGAGGCCGACGCCGAGGGGCTCAAGGACGCACACGAGGCCGGCTACAACGAGCTGGTGGCCAGGAAGCTGGGCTGGTACGTGCTCGACAAGAACATGATCCGCTGTGAGCTCCACCCGGTGCGCGGCTTCGAGGCGGCCGACCTGGTCGCGCCGGACGGCACCCTGGTGCATGTCAAGCGGGCCGGCGAATCGGGACCGCTCAGCCACCTCGCCGTCCAGGGCCGGATCTCGGCCGACGCCCTGCACACCGCCGTCGACGCGAACCGGGCCTTCGTCGAGGCCGTGCGGGCGAAGTCCCCGGACTTCCCCGACGGCCACTTCACGCCGCGCCGGGTGGTCTTCGCCATCGCCCTGAAGACGGGTACCGCCCTCACCCCGGAGTCCCTCTTCACGGTGTCCAAGATCTCGCTGCTCCAGACGGCCCGCGCCCTGCGCCGCCTCGGCATCGAGGTCCACATCCAGCCCATCGACTACCGCGCCCGCGCCACCCAGGACCGCCTGGACAAGCAGCGGGCGAAGCAGCAGAGGCAGAACGCCGCACAGACTTCCCTCACCCCCGCCGCCACGTAGGCTGAGGCGCCGCCGCCCACCAGACCGACGCAGGAAAGGCCCCTCATGTCCCACCCGGATCGCCCCGAGTTCCACATCAAGCTTCCCGGCGTGGACCTCGTCGCACGCGGGCGGCTCCTCGACGAGGTCGGCAACAACGGCTCGCCCAAGTTCCTGCTGCTGGAGGGATCGTCGGCGGCGGCGACGGACTGGCCCAAGCTGGGGGACTACGGCCGCCGGCTGCGCGCCGAACTGCGGACCGACTGGTCGCTCGTGGACGACCGCCCCGGGTACTGGGTGGCGAACCGCGACATCGAGTGCAACTCGCCCTCCGCCGCCGCCACCGTCGTACTCGGTTACAACGCCGGCGGCCCCGAGACCTGGCGGACCACCGAGGGCTACCCCCTCGCCGACTACCTGCCCGGCAGTTGGCGCATCCCGCACAAGGCGTGGCTGGTGCGCGGCTCCAACGTGTCCGGGCACAACCTGGTGCGGCGGCTCTGGCTCGCCGACGGGATCGTCTCGCTCTCCGGTGCCCACCTCCCGCCGCTCGACGAGGCGGACCCGACCAAGAGCGCCCTGCGCAACTACGTCGAAGAGGGCTACGAGGGCTCCGCCACGTACAACCAGAAGCGCGGCCTGGTCGACGACATCCACGCCTTCCTGACCCAGATGCGGCCCGGCGACACCGTCGTAACCCTCGCCGACGGCATGCTCCACCTCGGGGAGATCGACGGCCCGGCCCAGCAGAGCGACTCCCCGGGCGGTCTGTCCAACCTGCGGCGGAAGACCGTCTGGCAGCCGGACGGCCTTCCGTACGAGGACCTGCCGGAGGAGGTGCAGCAGAAGCTGTCGGTCCAGCACGACGTCGTCGACCTCACCCCGGTCGCGGACGTGCTCGCCCGGCTCGTCACCCCGGTGACGGTCTCGGTACCCGCCGCCGACCTGGAGCAGCCGAAGGACCTCTCCCTCCCGCCGGTCACGGCCGCCCTCGCCGACGATCTGCTCGTCCACGGCCTCGCATGGCTGGACGAGGTTCGCGAACTCCTCTGGGAGGAGCGGCAGCTCGTCCTCTACGGTCCGCCCGGCACCGGCAAGACCTACCTGGCCCTGAAGCTCGCCGAGCACTTCGGCGGCGGCCCGGAGCAGGTGAAGCTGGTCCAGTTCCATCCCTCCTACGCCTACGAGGACTTCTTCGAGGGTTTCCGGCCCACCGAGGATCCGGAGACGCACGAGGTCGCCTTCCGACTCACCGCCGGCCCGCTGCGCGAACTCGCCGATCTCGCTTCCCTAGAGGGCAACCGCCACCTTCCCCACTTCCTGATCATCGACGAGATCAACCGGGCCAACCTCGCCAAGGTCTTCGGCGAGCTCTACTTCCTACTCGAATACCGCAAGAAGTCGGTCCGGCTCACGTACTCGGGCGACGACTTCGCCCTCCCGCCCAACCTGTTCGTCATCGGCACCATGAACACCGCCGACCGCTCGATCGCGCTCGTCGACGCCGCCATGCGCCGCCGCTTCGCCTTCGTCGAGCTGTCCCCGCGCATAGAGCCGACCGCCGGCCTGCTGCACCGCTGGCTGGAGCGCGAGCAGCTCAGCCCTGAGCCCGCTCACCTCCTCGACGCCCTCAACGACCGGATAGGCGACCCCGACTTCGCCATCGGTCCCTCCTACCTGATGAGGCCGGGCATCGACTCGGACGACCGGCTGCGCCGCGTCTGGCGGACGAAGATCCTGCCGCTGCTGGAGGAGCACCACTACGGCGAGGGCGAGGACATCGAGGCCCGCTACGGGCTCGACGCCCTGCGGAAGTCGCTGCCGTGAACCCCAACGTTGGCACGCCCGCCGACATCTCACTGCGCGAGCACGCCCCCGCCCGTTCGGTGCCGCTGGACGCCGCCACCGGCCGGGCGCTGGCCGCCTCGGGCGTCCTGAAGAGCGCCGTGCCTGACCCGTACCGGGACGGGCACTGGCTGCTTCGGGCCGGAAGCCTGGTCGGCGCGGTCCGGATCCCGGTGCCCGGGACCGGGCCCGCGCTGACCGTCCGGATAGCACCCAAGACGCCCGTGCGGCGCCTGTTCTTCCTCCTCGGCTTCAGTGTTGACCCGGCGAAGGCCTGGCGGCAGGGCCGGGACGGCACGGTCGACGCGGGAACGTACGAGGACGTGGTGCCAGCCCTCGCACACGCCGTGGAGCGGCAGATCGACGCGGCACTGCTGCAGGGAGTCGTCCAGGGCTACCGGCGGACCGAGGAGTCCGCGCTCGTCGTACGCGGCCGGATCCGCGAGGCGGAACAGATCCGCCGGCACTTCGGTCGCACCCCACCCGTGGAGATCACCTACGACGAGTACACCGCCGACATCCCGGAGAACCGGATCCTGCGGGCCGCCGCCGAGACGCTGCTGCGGCTGCCGGGCGTACCCGGTCCGGTACGGCGGCGCCTGGCGCACCAGCGGGTCCGTCTGGTCGACGCGGAGCCGCTGGTGCGCGGACGTACCCTGCCGGACTGGACCGCTTCCCGCCTCAACGCCCGCTACCAGCCCGCGCTCCGGCTGGCCGAGGCGCTGCTGGCCGGCACCACGCCGGAGCACCGGCCGGGCGAACTCCGCCTGAACGGCTTCCTGTTCGATATGAATTCGCTCTTCGAGGACTTCGTCACCGGCGCCCTGCGGGAAGCCGTCCGCGAGCACGGGCTCTCCGCCCGCCTCCAGGACCGGCACCACCTGGACACCGCCCGCCTCGTCCGGCTTCGCCCCGACCTCGTCGTGTACGCCGCCGACGGCCGGACCCCGGTGGCCGTCGTCGACGCCAAGTACAAGACGGAGGAGAACGGTGCCCACCCGAACGAGGACCTCTACCAGATGCTCGCCTACTGCACGGCCCTCAGCCTGAACGAAGGCCACCTGGTGTACGCGGCGGGCCAGACGGACAGCCGCGTCCACGAGGTGCGCGGCGCCGCGGGCCCCGGCGGACGCGGTATCAGGCTCTACCGGCACGCCCTCGAACTGAATGCCAGCCCGGACGAGCTCCTGACGGACCTCCGCGCCCTGGCCGCACACCTGGCCGGTGCCAACAGCCCTCTGGGATCATGACCTGACGAACTCCCCTGCCGGCCGCGTCCGGCACGCTCGCAGCGATTCCGCGGGCCCTGCGCCGACCTTCGGAGGGTTGAACGCCACTGCGGAAGCAGCGACCAGGCGCGCCGTCAGGAGCCCGGCCTCACGCTAGAGAGATCGCACTCACCTTGCCGTACCGGCCTGTGATGTACAACGTGCCACCCACGACCACCGGCCGACCGCGCTCGCCCTCTTCCCACACGCTGCACGGCCCCGAGCCCACCTGTCCTCCCCCCGATGCTTCGAAGGCGAGCAGACGTCCACCGCGGTGCCCCACGTAGACGATGCCTCCCACTACGAGAGGGGCGGTCGTGAAGTCCCCCGGCGCGGTTGCCCGCCATCGCTCGGCACCGGTGGCGGCATCGAGAGCGACGAGCAGCCTCGGCTCGCTCACCAGGACGACCAAATCGCCGACGGGGACGGGAGCCACCTGGGTGCGGTGCTGGGTGGGGTGCTGCCACCGCAGGCGGCCACTGGCGGCATCGCGGGTGTGGACCGTACCTTCGGCGTCCACGAGGTGCACGGCTGCGGCAGAGGCCACGGGGGCGCCGACCACGGGCTCCGGAAGCCTCTTGCGATACACCTCCTTGCCGGTTATGAGGTCCACAGTCACCAGCAAGTGCCGGAAAGTGGCGGTTTGCTCGACCAGAAACAGGAGGCCTTCGCTTCCGCCCCACTGAGGGAACAGCGGGTTCCTCGGGGCATAGGACCAAATGGTCTGCCCGTCGGACGGGTCGACAGCCAGGACGCGGCCCGCTGCGAAGCCGGAATCGCTGCTTCGGCTGCCCGCCGGACCACCGAGCACAATGAGCTTGCCTCGATGAAGGCGGGCCGGAGCAAGAACAGGGTGGTCTGCCAGCAGTGTCCGCCACCGGGGTCGTCCGTCGGCGGGGTTCAGGGCGTGGAGACCGCCCGTTCTACCCGGGACGTACAACGTACCGTCGGTGAAACGCGCCAGTGCGTGGTCGATCTGGAGTACTGCCTCCCAGCGCATCTTCAAATCGGGCAGTCCGAAAGCCCGGAGCCGGTTGCCAGCGATCGGAATGTAGACGGCATTGTCGCCCACGACGGAGTGCTGTCCGGAGGACGGCTTGAGCAGGGTGGGTTGCAGCTTGCCCTGCGCGTCGTCGATGACCCGCAGGTATGGCGGATCCCAGACCACAACCCACTGCGCTGATCTGACCGGATGGTACGCCTTCTCCGAGAGCGGGACCTGCCAACGCACCTTAGGACGCCGGGTCCGCGCGGTGGCGTTCGTAGGGTGATACAGGGCCGCTTGAGGGGCGCTCTCCTCGGGGGTGCCCCGGGTATCGGCGTAGGTTTCGATCTCGGCGATGAACTGGTCGACTGTTCCGGCCCGCAGCTCGTTCTCGGGCGAGACCTTCACCCAACGCGAGGTGGCGGGTGATGCGCTCAGCACCTTCGTCAGGTTGACCCAGAACAGTTTGCGGATCTCCATGTCGTAGACGACCCCGATGACTGGTAGCACGTTGTTTCGCCAGTCGTCCGCATGCTCGTCCACCGGGATCGCATAGCCCCGGGCCCGCCGATATTTACTTGACCTGCTCCCGGCCGTCTTGACTTGTACGGCCACCATCCGTCCGGTCCGTACCCGGTCTCGGGTGAAGGCGACGAGGAAGTCCTCGCCCAGATCTGCTCCGCCGTCGATCGGGTACACGACATGGTCGTGGTCCTGGAGAAGCGCCTGAAGGGCGTTCGCGCCAGCGAGTTCGATCCGACGATTCGGTGGAAGGGTGGCCATCGGTTGTTCTCTCTGCACGACGCTACGAGGTCTCGACTTTAGTGCTGGGCCCCGACAGTGCTCTTCGGCTGTACAGAGACCGTGAACCGAGCCAGGCGAGGAGGACGGGTTCAACCTTCTGTGTGCCGGCACCTTCGGGTTCCCGCTCCGATCTTGTCCCGTGACAAGACTCGTGAGTTGACCGGACTTTTCGCGATCTTCGCCCTCCTGCGCGCCGCAATCTGCGACGACCTCGACATCACGGAGCCCCAGGTCCTGGTCGTCTTCAACGGCGAGCACGGTTCCACCAACCGCACAGCCACCAACCAGGAGTACAAGGCGAACCGGAAGGCGCCGCCGGAGGCGCTCAAGCCGTTGCAGTTCCTCGCGCGGTCAAGGACGGACTGGACGCGCACGGGATCCGGCGGGTCGAGGTCGACGATGTCCAGCCGCCATCCGCTGATGGTTCAGTCAGAAGAGTCAGCAAGAGGTCGGCATCAGTACGAGCAGACCTTGCGACAGACGCCCAAAATTGGGAGTTGAGAGTACACCCGTATCGCATCCCACGGAGATGCCGAGCCGAGGAATGGCCGCCCTCCGCCGGGGCCGGCGCATATCCACCCGGACCCGTCGAGAACGATGGCCGGATTCGCCACTTCGGCATCATCCTCGCGGGTCAGCGCACGCGCCCCCGGGCCTTCAGCGGGAGGGCGGGGAGCTCCGGCGCCCGCAGCCGGTCGCCGGCGTAGCCGTGGACGTCGCCGAAGCGGGCGGTGGACATCCAGTCCTCGCGGGCCTGGGTGATCTCCTCACCGGACCGGCCGATGAAGTTCCACCACATGAGGATCTTCTCGTCGAAGGGCTCGCCGCCGAGGAGGAGGACGGCGGCGTCGGTGCGGGCGTGGAGGGGGAGTTCGGGGCGGCCGCAGCCGAGGTAGAGCATGGAGCCGGGTTCGACGCGGACGCCGTCGACGTCGACGCTGCCGGACATGGAGAGGACGGCGTACTCGAAGTCGGGGACGAGCGGGAGCTTGAGGTCGGCGCCCTCGGTGAGGGCGAGGTCGGCGCCGACGAGGGGGGTGTAGGCGGTGCCGGGCGAGGTGGCGGTGTCGAGGGTGCCGAGGATGACGGTGCCGTGCAGGCCGGGGGCGGTGACGACGGGCAGGTCGGCGTGGTGCTCGAAGGTGGGGGCGGTGTGCCGGTGGGCGTCCGGGAGGGCGACCCAGAGCTGGGCGCCGTGCAGGAAGCGGGCGTGCGGGCGCGGGGATTCCTCGGAGTGGGAGATCGCCCGGCCGGAGGTCATCAGGCCCAGTTCGTACGGGCGGACGGTCTGGAGGCTGCCGAGGCTGTCGCGGTGCAGCACCTCGCCCTGGTGGAGCCAGCTGACCGTCTGGAGGCCCATGTGGGGGTGGGGCGGGACCTGCATGCCGGGCTCGTCGGCGATGTCGTCGGGTCCGTAGTGGTCGACGAAGCACCAGGCGCCGACCATCCGGCGGCCCAGGTTGGGGAGCAGGCGGCGGACCATCGTGCTCTCGCCGAGTTGGACCTGGCGCCCGGTCAGCAGGTCCTTGACCGGTCCGGTGTCGGCCTCGCGGCCGCAGGTGGTCGGGGAGGGCTTGCGATCGAGGTTGCTCATGTGCGGTTCCACCACCGTGCGAGAGGGGCCGGGCGAGGGGCGTTCGCCAACGATCATCCCTGACGGCCGGTGGATCCTCCACCCCGCGCCGGGCGGAGCCGGGCCGGGGCCGGGCCTGGCCGGACCCCTGGAGCACGCCCGACCCTGCCCCTGAACGGCCCCTGAACGCCCCGGCCCCTGAACGGATCGTCCGGGCTCAGTGCCCGCAGGCCCACCAGGCGTCCGCCGAGGCCTTCGTCGCGAGCTCCCGCAGCTTGCGCACGGCCTCGGCCGGGTCCTCGGCCCCGTACACCGCCGAGCCGGCCACGAACACGTCGGCGCCGGCCTCGGCGCAGCGCTCGATGGTGGCGGCGGAGACGCCTCCGTCGACCTGGAGCCACAGTTCCAGGTCGTGCTTGGCGATCAGCTCCCGGGTGCGGCGGATCTTCGGCAGCATGATGTCGAGGAACGCCTGGCCGCCGAAGCCGGGCTCGACGGTCATGATCAGCAGCATGTCGAGCTCGGGCAGCAGGTCCTCGTACGGCTCGATGGGCGTGCCCGGCTTGAGGGCCATGGAGGCGCGGGCGCCCTTGGCGCGGATCTCGCGGGCGAGGCGGACGGGCGCGGCGGCGGCCTCGACGTGGAAGGTGACGGAGCCGGCGCCGGCCTCGACGTACTGGGGGGCCCAGCGGTCCGGGTCCTCGATCATCAGGTGGCAGTCGAGCGGGATGTCGGTGGCGCGGGCGAGCGATTCGACGATCGGGACGCCGAGGGTGAGGTTGGGGACGAAGTGGTTGTCCATCACGTCGACGTGCAGCCAGTCCGAGCCCCTGACGGCCTCGGCCTCGTCGGCGAGCCGGGCGAAGTCCGCGGACAGGATGCTGGGGTTGATCTGCGCCATTACCGACTACCTTCACACGAGGGGTCACAGGAGGGCTGCGGCGTCCCGGGAGCGGGCACCTCGTCCCATCATCTCGCGCCGCCGCCCCGCCGGGCGCACGCCGGGACCTCCCCGTGACCGTCATCACACCCGGTCCGGGATTACCGTGGCCGCCGCCGTGGTCATCAGCACTGAAGCGGCCCGCGCGCGCCCGATCCGTCGGCGCCCGCCGAGCCGCCCCGTCCGGCCGGGTTCGCCCCGCCCCTCTCCGAGGAAGGTCCTTCGATGGCCGATCTCGTCCACCCCGCCCGTGCACTGTGGTGGCTCTTCGAACCGGTGCACTCCGTCACCTACTTCCTGCCCGAGAGCCGCGAGGCCTACGAGGCGGCCGGACTGCGCGGCGGCTGGCGCGGCTACTTCGCCAGCCGGTCGGCGCCGCTGGGTGCGGTGGACGCGCCGCCGGTGATCGCCGCGTTCTTCAGCTTCTCCCCGGCGATGGTCGAGCGCGCGCTGCCGGAGGTGTGGACGCACGCCAGCCCGGAGGAGGCGCTGGCCGCCCGGCTGAAGGGCTCGGCGGCGGCGCTGGCCCGGTTGCTGGAGCACGTGGACCCGGCGCAGGTCGAACTGGTGGTGGAGGCCCTAGAGCGGGCCGCGGGCCGGCTCGACTGCGTCGGCCGGGTGCTGGCCGCCGCCAACGCCGCGCTGCCCCGCCCCTCCGGCCTGTACGAACGGCTGTGGCAGGCCGCCACGGTGATGCGCGAGCACCGCGGGGACGGCCACGTGGCGGCCCTGGTGGCGGCCGGCCTGGACGGGTGCGAGGCGCTGGTGATCCGGTGCGCGATGGACGTCCGGCGCGAGATGCTCCAGCCGATGCGCGGGTGGACGGACGAGGAGTGGGACGCGGCCGCGGCGCGCCTGGTCGAGCGGGGATGGCTGACCACGGCGGGCTCGGTGACCGAACTCGGCCGGATCCGGCACCAGTCCCTGGAGGCCGCCACCGACCTGGCGGCGGCGCGGGTCTGGGAGGACTACCCGCGCGCCGAACTCGACCGCCTGGCTGGCGCGTTGAAGCCGATATCGACGCTCTGTCGCAGCCAGCTCCCGGTCAACCCGGCCGGCCTGCCGGACAACCCCTGATCAGCCCCCGGCCAGGGGTCGGTCAGCCCATGATCAGCCCCCGACCGGGGGTTGGTCAGCCTCCGACCAGCTCCTGACCAGCTCCTCACGAGGTCCCGACCAGCCGCCGGTCAGCTCCCGACCGGTTGCTGGTCGGGGACCGATCGGGCGCCACCCGCTCCACCCGTGCCCGGCGGGCCGAGGACGATCCCCCGCCCGGCGTAGAAGCGCTCGAACGACCGCCACGGGACGTGCGCGAAGGACTGCGACTCCCCCGGGAATCCGGACGGGTTGTGGATCACCACCGCCGTGTCCGTGGCGCCCACCACCAGCACCAGGTGTCCGCCCCGCCGCACCGGCGCCGGACCGGCCGGCTCCCGGATCGCGGGGTGCACCGACACCATCACCAGCCGCCCGCCGGCCACCTCGGCCGCCAGCTCCGCGGGCGCCAACTCCCTTGCCTGCGCGGCCAGTCCCCACCGCCGCCGGACGTAGTCGGCGAACGGCGTGTGGATCAGTCCGCGCAGGCTCTCGCCGTCCCGGACGTAGGCCCCCGCCGCCACGCACTCCCCGGCCAGCGTGAGCGCCGGCGGCGCCAGGCCCCACCAGTGGTCGAGCGCCATCCGCAGGCAGGCCACCCCGCACAGCCGCCACGACCACCACGCGTACTCCTCCGGGCTGGCCGCACCGGACTGCCCCCACCGAGGGTCCTCGGCCGCGTCGACCTGTCCGTCGATGATCACCCGCACCAGCTCGGCCGATTCCCACTGCGCGTGGTACGGCACCTCGTGCACCACCGGCCCGCCCGTCGGCCCGCCCAGCTGTGCGCCCGCCGGTGCTCCGGTCGGTGCGCCGGTCGGCGCGCCCGCCCGTACACCTCTCGGCGCGCCCGTCGGCATCCCGCCCTGCTCCTCCGCCATCCCCCGACGCTCTCATGCCGCGGCGCCCGGGCCGACCCGCGACACTCCCTGAGCGCCCGGTGAGCACCCCTACTCGGGCACGCGCTGCCCCGAGGCCTCCCCTGAGGCCTCCTTCGAGCCTTCCTTCGCGCCCTCCTGGGCGCCCTCCTGCCGGCCCTCGTTCGAGCCCTCCTGCGGGCCCTCCCCCGACCGGTAGGCCAGTCGCTGCGACGCGCGGCGCCCGCGCGCCTCCAGCGGCAGGGAGCCGGTGGCGCCCGCGAGACCGAACGGCGGCATGTCGAAGTAGATCGACTCGTACCCGCCCTCCGGCACCACGTACGTCTCGTGCCACAGCCCGACGTGCCGACGGGCCTTCCCCTCCCGCAGTTTGCGGTTGACGATGCCCCAGACGCTGTGGTGGAAGCCGTCCGGCGCGCTCGCGTAGCCGTACAGCTTCTCCTTCGACTCCCAGTACTGGACGACGTAGTACGTGCGCGGCGAGGCGGTGAGCAGGATCCGCCCGCGCAGGCCGCGTTCGGGGCTGCGCCCCAGTTCGTACAGCATCCGGAACATCGCGAACATCACCGGGCCCCAGTGGTGGACGGCCCAGAAGCGGTTGATCCGCATGCCGATCAGCAGCACCACGGTGTCGCCGGTGGCGCCGGCGGTGGTGTAGCCCGGCGTCGGCTTGGCGAACATCGATCGGACGAACGTCGTTCCCATGGACATCTCAGCCTCCCGCACCCCATGTAATCGGTGATTACATCAGGGCCGGAAAACCCGGTCAAGGCTCGCTGCACGCACAAATCGGTTACTGCGAAGGAAGGTTGGCGATTCCCTGGCCGAAGGTGTCGAGCACCTTCCCGGCCAGCTCCTCCGCCTCCTCCTCCGGCAGGTAGCCGTCCACGATCATCTGCGCCAGCCCGAACACCAGCGCCTGCCCGGCCAGCCCCATCAGCCCCGGATCCCCCGGGCGCAACCGGCCCGCCTCCTGGTCCGCCAC
The DNA here is from genome assembly GCF_042887425.1 of Kitasatospora sp. NPDC057940. Classification (NCBI taxonomy): domain Bacteria; kingdom Bacillati; phylum Actinomycetota; class Actinomycetes; order Kitasatosporales; family Streptomycetaceae; genus Kitasatospora; species Kitasatospora sp. NPDC057940. The sequence continues at coordinate 119,836 of NZ_JBHVPH010000017.1, read as the reverse complement.
GATCAGACCGGTGAACGCCCGGTCCATGCCCTCCAGTTGATCCCGCAGCTCCGGCTCCCGCGAGGCCACGAACACCCGCGAACGCACCAGATCGAACCGGTGCGGATGGTGCAGCGCGTACCGGACGAACCCGAGCCCGACCGCCCGCATCACCGACCCCCTGGCCGACCGTTCGGCCGGATCCACCGCCGCCACCTCGGCCTCCTGGCACCGCGCGAAGTCCGCCAGCACCCGGTCCGCCAGCGCCGTCAACAACGCCTGCCGGTCCGCGAAGTGGCGAAACGGCGCCCCCGCCGACACCCCGGCCCGCCGCGCCACCTCCCGCATGCTCACCTTCTCCTGCCCGTACTCGTCCAGCAGCTCGAACGCCGCGGCGACCAGCGCCTCCGGCAGCGATCCGTGGTGGTACGAGCTGCGCCCGCCCGGCCGTTCCGTCATGCCTGCCTTGCTACCACAGCAGGCCGCCCCACCAGGAAACCTTCACCCCACCGATCGGAGCCCCATGCCCATGCCCACACCCATGCCCATGCCCGCACCCATGCCCACGCCCACGTCCACGTCCACGCCGACCCCCACCCCCCAACCCGCCTCCCGCGCCGCCGCGTTCGCCGCCGCCTACGCCCTCCTCCGCGCCTCCGCCACCCTCGCCGACCACTGGATCCAGACCGACCACCAGGCCGGCGCCAAGGGCCGACCCACCCCGGCCGGCCGCCGCGCATGCACCGCACACGTCGCCGCCTACACCGCCACCCAGGCCACCGCCCTCCTCCTCGGCACCCGCGCCCTCGGCCTCCGCCCCAAACCCCGCCGCCTCCTCGCCGCCCTCGCCCTGTCCGCCGCCACCCACTACCTCGCCGACCGCCGAGAACCCCTCCGCCGGGCCGCCGACTTCACCCGCCGGGGCGACTTCCTCCGCCTCGCCGAACACGGCATGAACGGCGCCTATCTCCTGGACCAGGCCTGGCACCACGTGTTCGAGACCGGCGCCGCCCTGATCGCCGCGACGTGACACGCGACGTGACAGCGGCCGTCAACCGCTCACGGCAGCCCGCCGAGCCGCGCGGCGGCCGCCAGCAGGCCCTCCGGGTCGGTCACGAGGGTCAGCTTGCGACGCCCCTCCGGCATCCCGCCGAACGGCGGCTGCGCCGTGAGCTGCCGCAGCAGTTTGGGGCCGATGGCCAAGCAGTCCGCGAGGTCCTTCTGGGCGACCCGCAGGTGCACGCCGTCGGGCCCGCTCACCGCGAGTTCCTCGTTGTCGAGCAGCGGCGCCAGGAGCCACGCGAGCCGCGCCACGTTGTCGTCGGACCGCGACAGGACCTGGGTCTCCCACTGCCGGCCGATGACGTACGACCAGATCGCCGGCCCGTACGCGTCCTGGAACGCGCGACTCCTGAACCGCTCCCCCGCAAGGGTGACCACTTCGCAGTCCGTGTACGCCGTCACGGTGGCCGTCCGCAGTCGGCGGCGGCCGAACACGGCCATGTCCCCGAGGAGATCGCCACTGTGCCGGAGGACGATCAGCTTCCCGTCCTGGTCGATCCGGACGGTGCCCTCCTTCAGGAAGGACACCGTGTCACCCTCGGCGCCCTGCCGCATCAACTGTCCGCCTTTGCGAAGCCTCCTCACCTTGGCGGAACCGAGGATTCCCTCCCAATCGGCGCCGGACAGGTGATCCCGAAATGTTCGATTCAGCGCGAACGCCTTTTCCGCCGTCGAATTTCCCCACAAGGTCATGGCGAGAGATTAGGGGCACCGCACCCCAACCAGGCTGCACGTCAGGAAAGTTGTCACACACCCGGGCACCTCCCCCGGATCGGGTGCTACCCTGCCGCGCCTTTGGATCGTCCACGAATGAAGCTGTGGCACACCCCACATCGTCAAGAGGCCTCCGGCCCCCTAATTCTCGCCGCCGGGCCGCAGACTCCTGGTCATCAGCTCGACCGCCCGGTCGACGCGCCCGGACCGTACGTTCCAGGAGGCCGCCATGCCCGAACCCCGGCCACTGCCCGACATCGTCAATCGACCCCTGCCGCCGATCTCCGGCCTGCACTGCGTCGAGCTGAAGGGCCTCACCAAGCCGCCGGGCATGCCCGGCAAGCCCGGCAAGCCCGGCAAGGAACTCACCCACCGGGCGGGGCCGCACATCCCCACCCCCTCCGACAACCTCCTCGACCCGCACCGTTCGGCTGGAGAAACCGACCCATGGCTCTGATCACGTACAACAGCGTGCTCGACGTCATCCACCAGCGGGTGACCACCGCCGCCCATCTGCGGCCGGACGTCCTCCCGGTCGAGCTCGGCGGAACGGCCGTCCACCTCGACCTGCCGCAGGCCCGCGCAGGATTGTACGAGCGCCCGGGGGACGAGGCGCTGCGCTCCGAGGTCTGGCGTCGTGCCGTCGCACTCGCCCAACACGACTCGTTGGCCGCTGCGATCGGCTCGACGGAGGTCACCGGGTGGGTCGAGGCCGTGGTGTGGCTCGCCCTGCCTCGGATTCAGCGGGTCGCCCGCCAGACTTCGGCCCGTCTGGGCGCGGACCGGCGCGATGTCGAGTCCGAGGCCATGCTCGCCCTGGTCGAACGGCTGGCCGAAGTCTCCCCGGACGATCCCGATGTCGGCCCGCGACTGCTCGAAGCCGCGGGCCGCCGGGGATGGGACTTCGCCCGCCGCTCGGCCTCGGGTGGGCGACCGGTCGAGGACATCGTCGCGGTGGCCGACGCCCGCACCTCGGGGTCGACCGAGGACTTCCGGGATCTCACGATCCCGCCACCGGGCGGCCTGGCCGCGCCGCTGCGCCTCACCTCTCGCTCGGCGGTCGAGGGTGCGCGGCTCAGCGAACTCGCCGACCACCTCGGCCTGCGCGAGGTGGTCCAGCGCACCCGTCGGCCCCACCGCGGACCGCGGCTCGGGACGCTCTCCCTCCGTTCGGCGGGGGCGGGTCGATGACCGTCCACGCCGAAGGTCCGCTCACCTTCCCCGAACTGTTCGGCCTCCCGCTGGCCGTCGACCTGCGAACCGCCGCCCGTGCCTTCGGGATGTGCCTGGGCACCGCTTACAGCCTCGTCCATCGCGATGCCTTCCCCTGTCCGGTGGTCCGCACCGGACGCCGCTACCGGGTGCCCACCGTCGGGCTGCTCAGCACCCTCGGTATCGACGAACTCCCCATCTATGAGGACGACTTGTCGCCTTCGGTGATCGCTCCCCCGCTCCCGGGGCTCGATTGGAAGGACCTCGCGTGACCACCGCGACCACCGCGCCCGGACCTGCGGCCGCCTCGCCCGCTCCCTGAGACGGCCCCGGGGTCGCCCCCGCCCCGCTGTCCTGCCCCGGTCGTACCGCCGGGGCAGGACAGCGCCCGGGCGCGGCTACCAGGCGTAGTCCTCCGGGGCGGGCTGGTGGCCGGGGAAGAGTTCGTCGAGGCGGTCGAGGGTCTTCTGGTCGAGCTTCAGGTCGAGGGCGGCGACGGCGGCGTCGAGGTGGGCGGGGGTGCGGGGGCCGATGATGGGGGCGGTGACGGCGGGGCGGGTGAGGAGCCAGGCGAGGGCGAGGTCGGCGGGCTCGGTGCCGAGGTCGGCGGCGAGGTCCTCGTAGGCCTGGAGGCGGTCGCGGTGGGTGGCGAGGAGTGCGTCGGTCTGGGGCAGGGCGCCGCGGACGCGGGTGCCTTCGCGTTCCTTGCGGAGGATGCCGCCGAGGAGGCCGCTGCGCAGCGGGGACCAGGGCAGCAGGCCGAGGCCGTAGTGCTGGAGGGCGGGGATGACCTCCAGTTCGATGGTGCGGTCGAGGAGGTTGTAGAGGGACTGCTCGCTCACCAGGCCGAGGAAGTGGCGGGAGCGGGCGGCCTCCTGGGCCTGGGCGAGGTGCCAGCCGGCGAAGTTGCTGGAGCCGACGTAGATGATCTTGCCCTGGGTGACCAGGACCTCCATCGCCTGCCAGATCTCCTCCCAGGGCGTGTCCCGGTCGATGTGGTGCATCTGGTACAGGTCGATGTGGTCGGTGTTCAGGCGCCGCAGGCTGGCCTCGACGGCGCGGCGGATGCCGAGGGCGGAGAGCTTGCCCTCGTTGGGCCAGTCGCCCATCGGCCCGTACACCTTGGTGGCGAGGACGGTGCGTTCGCGGCGGCCGCCGCCCTGGGCGAACCAGCGGCCGATGATCTCCTCGGTCCGGCCCCTGAGGTTGCCCTCACTGTCGCGGCCGTAGGCGTTGGCGGTGTCGAAGAAGTTGATGCCCCGCTCGTGGGCGGTGTCCATGATGCGGTGGGCCTCGGACTCCTCGGTGTGGGGGCCGAAGTTCATGGTGCCCAGGCAGAGTCGGGAGACGGTCAGGCCGGTGCGGCCGAGGTGGGTGTACTCCATGGCGCCCACCTTCGGCCGTACCGGCGTCGGTGTCCAGCACATTCCGTCAGACGAAACAGGCGGACGGACGGACTGGCGGGCGAACTGGCGGACGAACGTCCGACCGCCCCGCTCAGCGCCCGTGCGTGGCGAACTTCCGTACGGCGAGCGGCACACAGAGCGCGAGCAGCAGACCGCTCCAGAGCAGCGCGACGAGGAGGGCGTGCTGCATGGGCCAGGCGTCGCCGGCCGCGGAGGGGTTGCCGAAGAGTTCGCGGCAGGCCTGGACGACGGCGCTGACCGGGTTCCAGTCGGCGACGACCCGCAGCCACCCGGGCATGCCGCCGGTGGGGACGTACGCGTTGGTGACCATCGCGATCGGGAAGACCGCGACGGAGAGTTGGCCGGCGGCGTCCTCCTTGCCGATGGCCAGGCCGAGGCAGGTGCCGACCCAGGTCATCACGAAGCGGAAGAGCAGCAGCAGGGCGAATGCGCCCGCCGCGGCACCGGCGCCCTCGCGCACGCGCCAGCCGGCGGCGAGGCCGACGAGCGCGAGGAGGGTCAGGACGACGACGCTGACCAGCAGGTCGGCGAGGGTCTGCCCGAGCAGCAGTCCGGTGCGGGAGACCGGCATGGAGCGCAGCCGGTCGGTGATGCCGCGGCCGACGTCGCGGGCGGCGCCGACCATGGTCACCATGACGCCGTTGGTGGCGACCATGGCGAACAGTCCGGGCATCAGGAACTCGCGGTAGTCGCCGCCGCCCGGGATCCGCATGGCGCTGCCGAAGACGTACCCGAAGACCACCACCATGATCACCGGGACGCCCAGCGAGGCGGCCAACAGGCCCGGCGAGTGGCGGTAGTTGAGGAGGATGCGGAGCATCGACGTCCAGGTGTCGACGGCCAGCCGGGCCGGTCGGGACGGTGTCGGCGCGGGGCGGGACGGCATCGGCGCGGGGGCGTACATGGCGGCCATCAGGCGGCCCTCCTCGGGTTCTCGGCGGATTCGCGGGTGAGCGCGAGGAACACGTCGTCCAGCGAGGGGGCCCGTACGGCGGCGTCCTCGGCGGTGATCCCGACGGTGTCCAACTCCCGTACCAGCGAGGGCAGCAGGACGGAGACGCCGGGCCGGGTCAGCACCGTCACGGTCCGTTCGGCCGCGTCCACCTGCGCTTCGCCGCCCGAGAGGGTGGACAGCACCACGGCGGCGGCGGCGAGTTGGGCCGGGTCGGCGAGGGTGACGGACAGCTGGCTGCCGATCGCGGCCTTGAGCCGGGCCGGTGGGCCGGTGGCGATGGCGGCGCCGTGATCGACGACGACGATGTCGTCGGCGAGCCGGTCGGCCTCCTCCAGGTACTGGGTGGTGAGCAGCACGGTGGTGCCGCCGTCGGCCAACTCCTTGACGGTGTCCCAGATTTCCTGGCGGCTGCGCGGGTCGAGCCCGGTGGTGGGCTCGTCGAGGAAGAGCACCGGGGGGCTGGTGACCAGGCTGGCGATGAGGTCGAGGCGTCGGCGCATGCCGCCGGAGTAGGTGCGCACGAGCCGGTCGCCGGCCTCGGTGAGGCCGTAGCGTTCGAGCAGTTCGTCGGCGCGGGCGCGGGCGCGGCGGGCGCCGAGGCGGTGCAGCCGGCCGAACAGGTGGAGGTTGTCGCGCCCGGTGATGCCCTCGTCGACGGCGGCGTACTGCCCGGCGAGGCCGATGGCCCGGCGGACGTCCTCGGCGGCGGTGGCGACGTCGTGTCCGGCGACGCGGGCGGTGCCCCGGTCGGGGGCGACGAGGGTGGCGAGGACGCGGACGGCGGTGGTCTTGCCGGCGCCGTTGGGGCCGAGCAACCCGCAGACGGTGCCGGCGGGGACGGCGAGGTCGAGGCCGCGGAGGGCCTCGGTGGTCCCGAATCGTTTCTCCACGCCTGCCATCTCGATGGCGGGTCGGGCGGTGTCGGACATGGCTCTGCCCCTTCTCTAGGTACAGCGTACGTAGAAGCGTGGGTCAGATGCTACTACGTACGTCGTACGTATCTAAGATGGGGGCGAGGTGATCATCCAGTGCCGTCCAACGAACCCCCCAGCAACAGCGAGCGCCCGGCCGCCCCCGAGGCGCCCGAACTGATCTGGCTGCGCCCCGAACGCACCGGCCGCGGACCGAAACCGGCCCACAGCCGGACGTCCATCGCCGCCGCGGCCGTCGAGATCGCCGACGCGGAGGGCCTGGACGCCGCCTCCATGCGCCGGGTCGCGGCCGCCCTCGGGGCGGGCACCATGTCGCTCTACAACTACGTGCCGAAGAAGGAGCACCTGCTCGACCTCATGCTCGACGCCGTCACCGCCGAGTACGAGCTGCCGGCCGCGCCGAGCGGCGACGTCCGCGCCGACCTGGCGGCGCTCGCCCGCCAGCAACTCGCCATCTTCCGCCGCCACCCCTGGCTGCCGGCCCTGGTGCTCGCCCGCCCGGGCATCGGCCCCAACGCCCTGCGCTACACCGACCACTTCCTCGCCGTCACGGCCTCCACCGGCCTGGACGGCGGCGCCCGGATGGAGGCCATGGCCCTGTTCAACGGCTTCGTCTGCCAGTACGCCCAGTACGAGCAGACGGCGGCCTCGGGCGCCAAGTGGCAGGCGGAGCTGGTCGGTTACCTCACCCGGGCCGCCATGAGCGGCGAATACCCGCACCTGGCCCAGGCGTTCGCGGCGTCCGGACCGCCCTCCGATCCGGACGCCGCCTTCGACCGCTCGCTGGACCGGGTGATCACGGCCATCCTGGCCACGCCGACGCCCCGCTGAAACCGCTGGGCCCGCTGAAACCGCCGAGCCCGCTGACCGGCCCCGCTAGCCGACCGCGTCCTCAAGCCGCGCCCGCGACAGCACCGCCACCGCCCGCCCGTCGACCAGCACCGACACGGCCTCGTGCGCGCCCCCCAGCGCCGCCCGCGCCTCGGTCGGCGACTGCCCGACGCCCACCGCCGGCAGCGCCGGCCCGACCAGCGCGCCCGACGGACCACCCGGCGAATCTCCCGACGAATCACCCAACGGATCGCCGGGCTTGGCGCCGCCGTCCGCGAGCGCCGCCTCCAGCACCGCCCGCGACACCGAGCCGACCACCTCCGTCGCGCTCACCCCGTACGGCCTCGCCGCCCGCGCCAGCACCACCGGCGCCACCCCGCCGGGCACGGCGCGCAGCGCCTCCAGCGCCTCGCCGACCGTCGCACCGGCGTCGACCGCGACCAGCGGGCCGGCCCCGGCGAGCAGCGGCCGAAGACCGTCCGCCGCCTCCGACCCCGCCTCCGACTCCGACTCCGACTCCAGGAAGCCCCACTGCCGCATCCAGTCGTCGCTGTGCACCTTGGACAGGTAGGACCGCCCGGAGTCCGGCAGCAGCACCACCACCAGGTCGTCCGGCCCGAGCCCCCGCGCCACCCGCAGCGCCGCCGCCACCGCCGTGCCCGAGGAGGGCCCGGCCAGGATGCCCTCCTCGCGGGCGAGCCGACGGGCCGTCAGCAGCGATTCGCGGTCGGGGATGCACTCGAAGGCGTCCACCACCTCCGAGCGGTAGGCCTGCGGCCAGCGGTCCTCGACGGTGCCGGGGTGGAGGAAGTGCCCGATGCTCTCGACGAACCACGGGCTGCCGTCCCCGCCGCCGTACATCGAGGACTCCGGGTCCGCGCCGATCACGGTCACCGAGCCGCCGGACACCTGCTGGAGGTACCCGCCGGTGCCGGTGACGGTCCCGCCGGTGCCGACGCCCGCGACGAAGTGGGTGACCCGGCCACCGGTCTGCTCCCAGATCTCGGGGCCGGTGGAGCGCACATGGGCGTCAGGATTGGCCAGGTTGTCGTACTGGTTGGCGAGCCAGGCGCCGGGGATCTCCTCCACCAGCCGCTGCACGACGTTGAACAGGTGCGCCGGGTCCTCGGCGGGCACGGCCGTCGGAGCGAGCACCACCTCGGCGCCGTACGCCCGCAGGATGTCGGACTTCTCGGGCGCCGACTTGTCGGACACCCCGGCGATCACCCGGTAGCCGCGCTGCCGCCCGACGATGGCCAGCCCGATGCCGGTGTTGCCGGAGGTCGCCTCGACGATCGTCCCGCCCGGCCGCAGCAGGCCGTCCCGCTCGGCGGCCAGCACCATGGACAGCGCGGCGCGGTCCTTGACGCTGCCGCCGATGTTGAGGAACTCGGCCTTGGCGTAGATCGGCGCGGGCAGCCCGGCGCCGAGCCGGGCGAGGCGGAACAGCGGCGTCCCGCCGATCGCGTCGAGTACGGATTCGTGCACTGCGGCCATCACGGCCTCCTTCGATCGGTGTCCGCCCGAGCCTGCCCGAACGCGCGGTCAGATAGTCGCCGGCAGCCCCGGATCGTCGAGGCCGGGCACGCGAGGGATCTCGACCATGAAGGGGCGCGAACAAAGGCGCGTGGCACCTCTTGCGCGCCCCTCAGACCTGCCGCGCTCCAAAGTGCGCAACGGCGCGGCCCGCGCCCGCCCCGCCGATCGGGGTGTGTGCGGAGAGTGATCGGCGCACGATCAGATCAGCGGGTCGAAGAGGTCGCGCCCCCAGTGGCCGAGCCAGGACGCGGTGGTCGACCACCGGGCCCGACCTTCCGCACCTTCCGCACCTTCCGTCGACTCGTCGTACGGCAGCACGGCGGTCGGGGCGAGCCAGCCCTCCCCCGGGTCGATGCGGACCCGCAGCACCTTGAGCGGTCTGCGCAGGGCGACGAACATCCGCAGGTCGTCGGTGTGGGGGCAGTGGGTCTCGTAACGGTCGTGGACGGTACGGCAGATGGACTTGATGTCGGTGTCCGCGAGCAGGAGGTAGCGGCTGCCGGGACCGAGGTTGACGCAGAGGCGGCGGCGGGCGGTGTCGCGGTCCGGGTACGGCAGGTTCTGGTGGTTGTCGACATGCAGGCCGAGGCACCGGCCGTTCTCGGGCAACCGGTGGGTGACCAGCTCGCCGGGCGGGTCCTCGGCCGGTTCGAGGGCGACGTGCAGCGGATCACCGAGGAGGTCGACGAGCGCGGCGACGGTGTGGACGTCGGTGACGGTCCCGGGGAGGCGGAAGAACTCGATCAGGCCGCTGTCCTTGGTGAAGGGGCCCGGCGCGTAGCGCTCGGGGTGGTCCTCGGGGAGCGGGGACCAGTCGCCGGCGGGGACGACGGCCCCGTTCTCGTAGTCGAGCTCGCCGTGGACTCTGCGGACGTTGCCGATGTCGCAGCGGGCGCGGAGGGCCGCCGGGTCGCGGAAGGCGATGGCGGCGGGGTGCATGGTCGTCATGGGGTGAGCGGCCTCGGTTCAGTCGTTGTCGTCGTCGGAGTTGTCGCTGTGGCGGTTGATGCCGGTCATCAGGGCGGCGGCCAGGGTGGTCCACCAGACGACGTCGGCGGTGGCCGGCTCGCGCGGCGGAACGAGGTCCGCGGCGAAGCAGGCGAGGGCGAGGCTGGCGGCGGTGATCGCGGCCGTGGTGGCGAGCTTGATGACGCTCAACTTTCGGGCGAGGGAACGTTGCTGTTCGCGGCACGGAGGACGCGCGCCCAGACGCGCTTGCCCGTGCCGCACCGCGCGATCACCCCGAAGTCGACGGCGAGCCGGCGGGCGAGTTCGATCCCGCGGCCGCACTCGTTGAGACGGCCCGGCCGCCGCTCCAGGAGCGGGAGGTCGCCGCGGGGGTCCCAGACTTCGAGGCGGCATTCGCCGTCGAACTCCTGGAGGTAGAGCCGGACTTCGCCGTCGCCGTGACAGGCGTGGACGACGGCGTTGGTCACGAACTCGGAGGCGATGAGGACGAGGTCGTCGACCGGGTCACCGACCCAGCCCCAGGAAGTGAGCTGGTCACGGACCAGGCGGCGGGCGGTACGGACCGAGGTTTCGTGCTCGGTGAGGGTGGTCTCCCAGGTTCGGAGGACCGGGTTACGCAAGGTGGACATGAGTCACCCCACACCTTCAGTGGCGTGTTCGTGCGGTCACGGTGAGTGTGGCCGACATCAAATCGAACTCGCAACCCGAACGCAATCACAAATCCGTGGATCTTGAAACGGGTTGAGTCGCCCGCGCATCATGGCGAGACTGGACCCAAACTCAGAGGGAGGGGCGCCACTTGAGCAAGGACTTGTCAGCGATCAGGCAGATCCGCCTCGGCGACGAGCTGCGCAACTGGAGGCTGTACAACAACAAGACCTTGACCGAGGTCACAGAGGGCCTGAAGGGCTGGAACGCCGCTCGCCTCAGCAGAATCGAGCGTGCCCACCAGCAGATCAGCGCGGCCGATTTGAAGACGCTGCTCGATCACTACCGCATCGAGGGGCGAGAACGCGAGGACTTCGAGAGCCTGCTCAGCGACGGCCCTGCAAGGCGCTGGTGGCGCGGACTGGACTTTGCCGACAGCATCACCTCAGCCTTCGCGGAGTACCTTGACCTCGAAGCCGACGCCTCGCACATTTCCGAATACTTCCCTGCCGCGTTCCCCGGGTTGCTTCAAACCGAGGGCTACGCAACCGAGATGATCGCGGCCAGCCTCAGCGCCCCCAATGACGAACAGATTGAGGCCGCCACAGAGGTCAGGATTCGTCGCCAGCGCAGGCTCACCGACAGCCACCCGCTCAACTTCGAGGCGTACTTCGGAGAGGTCGCCCTGCTGGTGGCCGGAGATCAGAGGGTTCTGGCTGATCAGATCCGGCACGTCATCAAAGTGACTCAGTACCCGAACGTGACCGTCCGCATGGTGCCACTCAGTGCTGGCAGGCCTGGAATTCTGGCATCAGGCGTGGTGCTGATGCGCTTCCCTGGAGATCCAGAAGGGGGATTCGTCTTCATCGAAGCAGTCGGCGGTATGCTCCCGCGTAGAACGGGACGCGACGTACGACGAGCCGAGCGGGCCATTGGCCGTGTTGAGCGCTGCGCGTTGTCACCCGAGGACACCATCACCGCCCTTGAGCGCAGGTTGGAAGAGCTGACGTGAGCGAGAATCACAACCCTTACGACCACAAGTCGACTGATGCCGCCTGGATCAAGTCCCCTTTCTCCGCTGACGATAACGGCAGCTGCGTAATCATCGCGCGCTTCGACAACGGCGACGTCTGGCTCGGTGACGACAAGAACCCGAACCGCCCCCACCTCGCCTTCGACCAGGCCGAATGGACCGCCTTCA